>NZ_JAWOVO010000026.1:0-66529 GCF_033339955.1 Vibrio sp. 1731
AGTTGGTTAGAATACCGGCCTGTCACGCCGGGGGTCGCGGGTTCGAGTCCCGTCCACTCCGCCACTTATATTAAGCCTCAGTCGAAAGACTGAGGCTTTTTTCGTTTTGGTTCCCCGACTTACCTTAAACCCACTTTCATATTGAAACCTTGCATCGAGAGGCCGGCTTCCCTCTGGCGATGCTTTCTAAGCCCTGTTATGAGTGAAGTGGAACGCAGTTTTGTGTGGTTTCTGCAGTCTCGAGCGCTAGTTTTGAGCCCCTGTGCTTAACTTACCAAAGCTTCCTTTATTATTACCTGGAAAATTTATTCAATAGGTTATGTTATTTTCGGGGGAGATTTCTCTGCTTTAGATGTTTTGATTTAGCCATAGGCGCTTATTAATATAAACTCAGCGCATTTAAAACTTTCCAAACATGGATTTTGTTTTGTCGATCTATTTAAGCCAGTGTCTTAAAGTATATTCGCTACTTCTTCCCTCTAACCCTCTCCAACCTTCAAAGCCACCACTACGTACGTATAACGTGAGCGGTATAGGTGCTTTCATAGCTGTGTTTGCTGAGTAAGTCGTTCACCTAGCACATTGACTGAGGAAAGGTCTTCTTTCAGTGGATCTTCGTCTAAGTCACGATAGTTTTTAATAATTATCTGGTACTTTTTATTCTAAAGGTGTACGCTTCACATCGAATATTTTTTCGACAGTAAATCATGTTATATCTCTTGTTTAAAAGCTTTGTAAGAAGGCTGAACTCCGTGCAAAAAACGCGATGAAGTGTTGCTCGGAGTCTTAAATTAATCTTCATCAGGTGTTTTATGTGTGGGTAGCTTCGCTGAAGTTATACGCAGGTGCTTGTACACCTGATAAAAGAGAAGAGATGGCCGGTGATATTTCATCATCGGCCTTTTTGTATCTGTTAAGCAGCTACAAAGCATTTCCCAGTATTGAAATAAGGGCCGGTATTGATCACCGGCCCTTTTTTATTTGGTTGAAAACATGAGTATTTTACAAGTTAAAAATTTGTCTTATCAGATAGCCGATAAGACATTATACAACAACGTGACCTTTCGTATTAACGTGGGAGAGAAAGTAGGTATCACCGGAGCGAATGGTGTTGGAAAAAGCACCTTATTGAAACTGCTTTTCGGTGAATTATCTGCAGATAAGGGCCGCATTGAATGGTTACCAAGCCTTGAGGTAGGGTATTTAGAACAACATTTTAAGATCGATAATGTGCTGACAGTTCATGAGTGTTTAAAGGGCTCTTTTGAGAGTTTATACGCTGCAGAGCAAAAGCTTTGGACTTTGTATCATGCGATGACCGAGTCTCACTCTACATCTCTTTTAAGCCAAGTCGCTCGGCTACAGGCATATTTAGAAGATGAAAACTTCTATGCAATTAATACCAAAATTGAACAAGTTGCTGTAGGTCTTGGCATTTATCAATTTGGCTTAGATACACCGCTTGTCTCGCTAAGTGGCGGTCAAAGACACAAAGTCCTTTTAGGCAGGTTGTTACTTCGCAACCCCGATGTGTTAATTCTTGATGAGCCGACAAACTATCTTGATGCTCCGCACATTGAATGGCTAGTCACGTTTCTCAATGATTACATTGGCACCGTTTTACTGGTTTCTCATGATGTTGATTTCCTTAATCAAGTAGCGACCAGTATTTGTGATATTGATTATCAAACGGTTCGAAAATACAGCGGCACTTATGTCAAAGCAATGCAGCAAAAGCATCACGATGGTGCTTTGATAGAAAAGCAATATAAGGCTCAGCAAAATGAAATTCGAAAGTTAGAGCAATTTATTGCCAAAAATGGCGCTGGAGTTAACGCGAGTCTTGCTAAAGGGCGTAAGAAAAAACTGGATAAAATCGAACGTATTCAACTGAATAATGTAGAGAAAGTATCGATGTTTGACTTTGCTTACCAGCCCATTGGGCAACCGAATGTGATTGACGCAAAAGCGTTGATGATCGGTTATCAGCAGCCTCTGCTTCCAGTGTTTGATATCACGTTAGCGCGCGGGGAAAAGTTGGTTGTTGCTGGCTTTAACGGCGTGGGTAAGTCGACCTTACTTAAAACCCTGATGGGGGAGATCGAGCCACTCTCTGGTGAGGTGGTATTGGCAAAAGGTGCAATAATTGGTTATTTTTCTCAAGATTTGTCTTGGCGCCATCCTCAGAACACGCCTGAACAGGAGCTGTGCTCTTGTGCGCCAACAATCTCAAGCAAAGAGTCACGCAAGCTATTAGCTCGCTTTGGGATTACGGGGGATAAGACGCAGCGCCACTTAGATACATTGAGCGGTGGTGAGCAAACTCGGGTGAAACTGTGTTGTTTATCGGTTCAGAAATGCAATGTTTTGCTGTTGGACGAACCAACAACACATTTGGATAGCAGCAGTAAAAATGCGCTTAAAGAGGCTCTCCTGCGCTTTTCCGGTAGCGTGATTGTAGTATCTCATGAGAAGGCATTTTTGCAATCTTGGCCTGATAGAGTTTTAGATATTTCGTTGCTCACTTGTGCTGAATCGAAAACAGAACAGGAGGTGGAGCTATGATGCAGTCCATGATCCTATTTCTCGTTGCTTTTCTTGTTGGTGCTGATGAGTTGATGCTTGGATCTATTCTTGAACCTATCGGAAATGATTTAAGTGTTCAACCGAGTCAGGTGACCTTATTTATTACGGCATATAGTTTAGCCATAGCAATTTGCGCTCCTTACTTGGGCCGTTTATCAGACCGAGTTGGGCGTATTCGTATCATGGTGCCTGCTTGCTTTGTATTTGGGGTTGCGTCTATTACGACGGGCATAGTTCATGATTTTGAACTTGCTATTGCAACTCGTGTGATCACTGGTATTGCAAGTGCAGGCATGTTACCAATTGCATTCGCGTTAGCGGGAGACGCGAAGGGTAATAGAGCGATGCGTCAAATTGTGATGGTTCAGGCGGGATTAACGCTAGGTATGATAACTAGTCCGGCGATCGGAGCATTGTTGACCCAGCTTTTATCATGGCGTACCGCTTTTATTATTTTGGGCGTGGCGGCTCTTTTTGTCGGTGCCATGAGCGTAGTGTCCATGAACAACAAGCATAATGAGTCCAAGAAGTCAGATACTCTGCCACCTATCACAGACGTCATTCATCTTCCAGGCGCGTTGAGGGCGATTCTAGCGATGTGTTTAGGCCTAGGGGGAGGTATTGGTGTATTTAACCTGATAGGCCTTCATATTCGAGATACCAGCGAGTTGGCGCTCGGTTGGGTGGGCGCTATTTATGCTGCTCTAGGGATCGTGAGTGTGGTTGGAAATATGTGCGTGGGGAGAGCTTGCCGTTGGCTTGGTAGCTCTCGAGCTGTTATGCGAGTGGCTTTAATGGTGTGCATACCTTGCAGTGCATGGGTGTTCTCAAGTGAGATGAGTACGGTTACCGCTTATCTTCCAGCTCTAGTGCTCTGGTCTCTTGCTGGAGGGGTTGGTTCTCCGGCATTACAAGCACATATCGCAAGCTTATCTGATGAATATCGAGGTGTGTTAATGTCTTTTGGAATGAGTATGATGCACTTTGGTGTCGCGATTTGGTCTGCCTTGGCGGGCTTCGCGTATTCTGTAGGCAATGAATGGGTCGCTTTCGTGGCTTTGCTATTGTTTGGCTCAGCAGTAGTTATCTTAAAGCCAGTTGGTAATACTGAACAAAGTGAGCGTTATTCGTAGTGTTTTAGTAGATAAAGAAAAGCCGTTACCTAAAAAGGTAACGGCTTGTTCCAAATACTTTTTGAAAAACGGTCTTAGTTCATGCCGTATTTCTTAAGTTTCTTGCGAAGAGTACCGCGGTTGATACCCATCATAGTTGCTGCGCGAGTTTGGTTACCGCGAGTGTACTGCATGATAGTATCTAGTAGTGGCTGTTCAACTTCAGCTAGAACTAATTCGTATAGTTCTGTTACTTCCTGGCCGTTTAGTTGAGCAAGGTAGTTTTTAAGAGACGCTTTAACAGAGTCACGTAAAGGCTTCTGAGTAATCTGGTCTTGTGACGTTACTGTAGTTACTGTTAATGCTTCTGAAGTCAGATTTTGTTCGAACATATTCGGTCTAGCTCTTCTCTTAATTATGATGCAACGTTATCAAAATAACCTTCTAACGCCTCAATTTGCAGCGGAGCTGCGTCGATAGCGTTGAAGGTACGGCGAAACTCACTTGCCTGTTCATGCTCTTTCAGGTACCACCCAACGTGCTTGCGCGCGATACGTGGACCTAAGAACTCCCCATAAAACTCATGCAGAGCATTTACATGACCAAGCATAATGGTTTTCACTTCCTCAGTTGGAAGTTCCTCCATTGTGGTGCCGTTTTCCAAATAGTGATGGATTTCCTGGAAAATCCAAGGACGACCCTGGGCAGGGCGTCCAATCATTAAAGCGTCCGCACCGGTGTACTCCAGTACAAATTTGGCTTTCTCCGGGCTATCGATATCACCGTTCGCGATAACCGGAATTGAAATCGCCTCTTTTACCGCTTTAATGCTGTCATATTCGGCCTCACCTTTGTACATACATGCTTTCGTTCTGCCATGCAGAGCAAGAGCTTGTATGCCGCAGTTTTCGGCTAATTTAGCGATCTGGACACAGTTCTTGTTGTCTGTATCCCAGCCAGTTCGAGTCTTTAACGTTACAGGAACGTCCACTGCATTCACGACCGCTTTCAAAATCTCTTCGATAATGTTTGGGTATTGAAGCAGAGCAGAGCCCGCTAGCTTCTTATTCACTTTTTTTGCCGGGCAGCCCATGTTGATGTCGATGATTTGTGCACCGTTCTCAACACTGAATTGAGCTGCGTCCGCCATAAGCTGTGGATCGGAACCCGCAATCTGTACAGAGCGAATGCCCGATTCGCCCTCGTGTACCATGCGCTGTTTCGACTTTGACGTTCCCCATAGTTTTGGGTTAGCAGACATCATTTCACTGACGGCCATTCCCGCACCATAGCGAAGACACAACTCGCGAAACGGTCTATCCGTTACACCAGCCATAGGGGCTACGATTAGATTGTTCTTAAGTTGATAGTTTCCGATTTTCAAAACGTCATCACAGTTCTGTACCAGCAAGGGCGCGCATTTTACGCATTTTTTCACTGCGTGAAAAGACTAATATTTGAGCATTTACAAATTGTTTTTGTAAATTGTATGAATTTCAAACAATTAGCTCTGAAAACCTTGTCTAGCCTTGCTTACGACCAGAGATGCGACACCATTCACTTTGCTCAACAATCGGGTCAATGTGAAGCTCGTCACGGTAATAGTTCGCAACATCTTCAGCTTGAGTGTCTAATACGCCGGACATAGCGAGGTCGCCATTTGGCTTAACTAGTCCTTTGATGATAGGTGCAAGTTCACGTAAAGGTCCCGCAAGGATGTTGGCCACAACGATGTCAGCGACGAGACCTTCAGGTTGATTTTGCGGTAAGTAAACTTCTAGTTTGTCTGCAACGCCATTACGCTCAGCATTGTCTTTTGAAGCAAGCAGGGCTTGAGGATCAATGTCGATCCCTATCACTTTTTCAGCGCCCAGTTTGATCGCTGCGATCGCAAGAATACCTGAGCCACAACCGAAGTCGATAACGGTCTTACCGCTTAAGTCCATGCTTTCTAGCCACTCAAGACAAAGTGCTGTTGTAGGGTGAGTACCCGTACCGAATGCAAGGCCTGGATCCAACATAACATTAACAGCGTCAGGATCTGGAATGTCGCGCCAGCTTGGACAAATCCATAAGCGTTCACCAAATTTCATTGGGTGGAAGTTTTCCATCCATTCGCGTTCCCAGTCTTTATCTTCAAGCTGTTCTACTTTGTAAGCAAAATTGTCAGCCAGCATGTTGCTCGCTTTAACTTGGTCGATGATGAAGTTAGTGTCTGCTTCTGCATCATACAGTGCCAGAATATCAGTATCGCCCCATAAGCGAGTTTCGCCAGGTAGAGGTTCGAATACAGGTGTATCCTGCGCGTCTAAGAATGTAACAGACAGCGCGCCAGTCTCTTCCATTAGCATATCGCCGATTTGCTCAGCGTTTTCATTGGTCGCGTTGAGTTTGATTTGAATCCAAGGCATTGGTTTTTGCTCTTAAAGTGAATGAAGTGGCGCAGAGTTTACCAGAACTCTACGATTTGTTTGAGTATATACCCAAATAAGCCGATTTATATGTTGAGCCCTTCGCGTACATATAAAACAAAAATGCCCACGGGAGTGGGCATTTTTTAAGACGTTTGCTTAGGCTTATTGTAAGCCAAGCTTCTTCTCTAGGTAGTGGATGTTTGCACCACCGTGTTGGAAGTTTTCGTCATTCATAATGGAGAATTGCAGTGGCACGTTAGTTTTGATGCCTTCGATGATCATCTCACCCAGTGCGTTTTTCATACGTGCAATCGCTACATCACGGTTCTCACCGTAAGTGATCAGTTTACCAATCATTGAATCGTAATGAGGTGGAACTGTGTAGCCTGTGTAGATATGAGATTCCCAACGTACACCCATACCGCCAGGAGCGTGGAAACGCTCGATCTTACCCGGAGATGGTAGGAAGCGCTCAGGGTCTTCTGCGTTGATACGACACTCAATCGCATGGCCACGGATCTTAATATCATCTTGAGTGAATGACAGAGGCTGACCCGCTGCAACACGAAGCTGTTCTTTGATTAGGTCGATGCCAGTAACCATCTCTGTTACTGGGTGCTCTACTTGAATACGAGTGTTCATTTCGATGAAGTAGAACTCACCGTTCTCGTATAGGAATTCAAACGTACCTGCGCCGCGGTAACCGATCTCGATACATGCACGAGTACAGCGTTCACCGATGTACTTACGCATTTCTTCTGTGATACCAGGTGCTGGAGCTTCTTCCACTACTTTTTGGTGACGACGTTGCATTGAACAGTCACGCTCACCAAGGTGGATTGCGCCGCCTTGACCGTCAGCAATAACCTGAACTTCAACGTGACGAGGGTTTTCTAGGAATTTCTCCATGTAAACCATGTCATTGTTGAACGCCGCTTTTGCTTCAGCACGTGTCATTGCAATAGCTTGGATAAGGTCTTTCTCTGCGCGAACAACACGCATACCACGACCGCCGCCGCCGCCAGATGCTTTGATGATTACTGGGTAACCAATGCGCTTAGCAAATGCTTTGTTTTTCTCTTCGTCATTGTCTAGAGGGCCGTCAGAACCCGGTACACAAGGAACGCCTGCTTTCTTCATTGCATTGATAGCAGATACTTTATCGCCCATTAGGCGGATAGTGTCTGCCTTTGGACCAACGAAGATGAAACCACTGCGCTCAACTTGCTCTGCGAAGTCTGCGTTCTCAGACAGGAAGCCGTAACCTGGGTGGATAGCCACAGCACCAGTCACTTCTGCTGCAGAAATGATGCGTGGAATGTTTAGGTAGCTGTCGATACCACGAGCAGGGCCGATACATACGGTTTCGTCTGCGAGTAGTACGTGCTTAAGATCGCGGTCCGCTGTTGAGTGAACAGCGACGGTCTTAATACCTAATTCTTTACAAGCGCGAAGAATACGAAGTGCAATTTCACCTCGGTTCGCGATGACTACTTTGTCTAGCATAAGGCAAGCCCCGCTTATTCGATTACAACAAGAGGTTGGTCGAATTCAACTGGTTGGCCGTCTTCAGCTAGGATTGCTGTAACAACGCCAGATTTGTCCGCTTCGATTTGGTTCATCATTTTCATTGCTTCAACAATACATAGAGTATCGCCAGCATTTACTTTCTGACCCACTTCTACGAATGCTTTAGAGTCTGGGCTTGGAGAGCGGTAGAAAGTACCAACCATTGGAGAAAGAACTTGGTGACCTGCAGGTGTTGCTGCTGGAGCTTCTGCTGCTGGCGCTTCCGCTACTGGTGCCGCTGCTACTGGAGCAGGTGCCGCCGCTGGAGCTGCTGCGTAGTGAATTGGTGCTTGAGGGGCTGCAGTGCCATGACGGCTGATGCGCACTGACTCTTCACCTTCAGAGATCTCTAGCTCAGCAATGCCAGACTCTTCAACTAACTCAATTAGCTTCTTGATTTTACGAATATCCATCTTTTCTTTCTCTTTTATCTTGTGATTAAGACAACCCTCGTAGGGTTGCAGAGTGTTAGGGTTACTTTGCCTGTAGCTTATTGATCGCTGCAGACAGAGCAAATTCATAACCTTGTGCGCCTAAACCGCAAATCACACCCTCTGCTTTATCTGACAGGTAAGAGTGATGACGGAATGGTTCACGTGCGTGCACATTTGATAAGTGCACCTCAATAAATGGGATGGCGACGCCAAGTAATGCATCTCGCAGCGCCACACTAGTATGAGTGAAAGCCGCTGGATTGATGATGATGAAGTCAATCTTGCCATAGGCAGCGTGAATGGCTTCAATCAGTTCGTACTCACGATTTGATTGTAGGTGTTCCAGTTCTACCCCAGCGTTATGGGCTTGCTCTGTAAGAGTATCCACAACTTGAGCTAAGGTACTGTGACCATAGTGTGTCGGTTCGCGCAGACCCAATAGATTAAGATTTGGTCCGTTTAGAACAAGAATCCGTGACTTTGCAGACATTGTGTTGCTATCTTCCCTTATCGTGAGTGGAACGTTTATATTCCCAAATATACGATAGTTCAGCACGATTTTTTTGTTAAAACCGAGCAAATTTTAAAAAATCGACCAAGATTATAGCTAATTCATAGCAATTAGCAGCAATTTACTGGTCTAATCTCCTAATAGCCACTCTCGTTTCTGTAACCAAGTTAACAAAAACAACATAATTGCCATATTTTTTGTGTGGCCAATTTGTGCACTAAAGCAAAAAACCGCCATGAGTGATGGCGGTTTTTAAAGTGCTTTTAAAACAGTTGGTTGAATTTATGCCAATTCTGCTTTCTCTGCGATAAGTTTATCTACAACGCTCGGATCGGCAAGCGTTGATGTGTCTCCGAGGTTGCTAGTATCACCCGTTGCAATTTTACGCAGGATTCGACGCATGATCTTACCAGAACGAGTCTTCGGTAAGGAATCCGTCCAGTGCAGTACATCTGGTGTTGCAATTGGACCAATTTCTTTACGCACCCAATCTTTCACTTCTTTGTGTAGCTCTGCTGACGGGAATTCACCATCGTTCAAGGTAATGTAAGCGTAGATAGCTTGGCCTTTGATATCATGCGGAATGCCCACAATAGCGGCCTCAGCAATTTTATGATGTGCGACAAGAGCCGATTCTATTTCAGCGGTACCCATGCGGTGACCCGACACGTTTAGTACGTCATCAACACGGCCCGTGATCCAGTAGTAACCGTCTTCGTCACGACGAGCCCCATCACTAGTAAAGTACATTCCCTTAAAGGTTGAGAAGTAGGTCTGTTCAAAGCGCTCGTGGTCGCCATAAACAGTACGCATCTGACCTGGCCATGAATCAAGGATCACCAAGTTACCTTCTGCTGCGGTTTCTTCAATGATGTTGCCCATGTTATCAACCAGTGCAGGTTGGACTCCGAAGAATGGTCGAGTTGCTGAGCCTGGTTTTAAATCTGTTGCGCCTGGTAGTGGTGCAATTAAGATACCGCCGGTCTCTGTTTGCCACCAAGTATCAACGATAGGCGAGCTCTCGTTACCAATCGTTTTGTAGTACCACTCCCACGCTTCAGGGTTGATAGGCTCACCTACTGAACCCATCACACGTAAGCTTGAACGAGATGTCCCTGCTACCGCTTCGTTACCTTTTGCCATTAGTGCACGAATAGCGGTTGGCGCAGTGTAGAGAATGTTCACTTGGTGCTTATCAACCACTTCACTCATACGAGCCGTGCTTGGGTAGTTTGGAACACCTTCAAACAGAATGGTTTTGGCCCCGTTCGCTAGTGGACCATAAATTAGGTAAGTATGGCCTGTAATCCAGCCCACATCCGCGGTACACCAGAAGGTTTCTCCTGGTTGATAATCGAAGACATATTTAAAGGTCATTGCCGCGTAGACGAGGTAACCGCCTGTAGTATGTAGTACGCCTTTAGGTTTACCTGTCGAGCCAGATGTGTAGAGGATGAACAGCGGGTCTTCGGCTTTCATCTCTTCTGGTGGGCAAACGTCAGAAACGTTGGCTGTTGCTTCGTGCCACCAAACATCACGGTGTTCATGCCATTCAACATCACCACCTGTACGTTTAAGCACGACGACTTTATTGATGGTTTTTACGTCTGGGTTGGTTAGTGCTTCATCCACGTTCTTTTTCAGTGGAACAGCGCGTCCGCCACGTACGCCTTCGTCTGCGGTGATCACGACTTTAGCGTCAGAGTCGATGATACGGCCGGATAGTGCTTCTGGTGAGAAACCGCCAAATACTACGGTGTGAACCGCACCAATACGGGTACAAGCGAGCATAGCCACTGCAGCTTCTGGCACCATTGGCATGTATAGACACACCACGTCGCCCTTGCGTACGCCTTGCTCTTTCAATGCGTTGGAGAATTTACACACTTCTTTGTGCAGTTCGTTGAAAGTGAGTGTTTCGTCGTCGGCTGGATCATCGCCTTCCCAAATGATGGCGACGTCATCCCCGTGTTCTGCAAGATGACGGTCAATACAGTTAGCCGAGACGTTCAGTGTGCCATCTTCAAACCAGCGAATATCAACATGGCCAGTGTCGAAAGAAGTGCTTTTTACTTTGGTGAAAGGTTTGATCCAATCAACGATTTTGCCGTGTTCGTTCCAGAAGCCCTCTGGATCGGTTACCGACTGCTGATACATGGCTAAGTAAGTATCATTATCCGCGTGTGTATGAGTTTTAATATTTTCTTTTACCGGATAAACGTGGGCTTCGCTCATGGCTTCTCTCCTTGTGCCTTATTTCTCGGCCTTACACCAATCTAGATAAGATTTTGAATATATTTTTGTAGGGCTGTTTTTTGGTTCTAAATAACTTGGTCGTGGTAATGACGACGTTGTGCTTATAACTGTCAGTCACCGCGCGTATTTCCACAATTAGACTTTAGGATGAGAGTGATAGAAGCGCCGGGAAATCGCTGAAACAAAAGTATTTCTGGGAGCTAGGTCAACTGATTTTTATGTATACGGTGCGGTTAGGTTGGGTAAATCGCCTTTCGTTAAGCGGACAAAGACCAAAGCGGCAGAAATCGCGTCTTGCAAGGCGTCGTGTTTGTCTTGGATAGGAAGTTCGAGGTGTTTACAAATGGCATCCAGACTTAAGTCGAAATAGGCATTCGGCAAATGTCGTTCCAACTTATCGTGATAAATCTGACTGACCTCGATGAGTGGGTTAGGAAGTGGGAAGCCAAGTTGCCTCAGACAAGCAAGGTCTAAGATCTTTTTATCGTAACGAATGTGATAGCCCACAAGTGGTCGGTTGCCGATAAAGTCGAGCAGCTCGAGCAGCGCCTCTTTTTCACTGATGCCATCGACTAAGTCTTGGTGGCGAATTCGATGGATCTTGACCGAGCCAGAGTCGAGCGATTGCGGCGCGCGTAAGCGGACTTCAAATGGTTGACTGGTGATGATGCGGTTGTCGATGATCTTGGTGGCTGCAATAGTCACCAGCTCGGCGCGATTTGGGTCAAGGCTGGTGGTTTCGCAGTCAAGAGAGACGTATTCTGTTTTATCTGGCGTGCAAAACAGCGACTGATAAGGCGAGCCTTTCAATTTGTAATGCCAGTATTTGCGTTGTAACCAGTTCATTGCTTACGCCTCTGTGATTTATGAAAATCAGGGTTAATCACGAATTTGATAATGGAAGCCTAAAAATTGCTTAAATTTCTTCACCACATGTAAGCTGTGGCGAAGCAAATCACGCTCAGTTCTATCCAGTTGTTTAATATCAATGTTATTCAACGCTTCTTGCTTTTTGAGTTGCTGATTGAGGCGAAGTTTAAAGAACAATTTCAGTGCTTCGTTGAGATTATCTGCCGTTTCGGATTCTAAGATGCGCTTATTTCTCAGAGCTTCAATGCGTTCAAACGTGTTCTTCTCTTCAATGGCATACTCCAAAGACAAGGCGCGAATGCCGTGTACAATTGGGAAAATACCGCCGCGTTTAATGTCCAATCCGTCTTTAGCACTTTTTACGTTGCCAAATAGAGTTAGGGGCACCGAAAACTGCAAGGCAGGGCGAGTAAAGTCAGACAATATCAACATGCGATCTTTCATTGTGTCACGAAGATGCGCCGCAATTGGAGCCAGCAGCTCGCAATTCCCAGCAACAGCATGGGCGTCACTGAAAATAGCTAAGTCCATGATTTGTTCTGGTTCGGCTTTAGCTATCCAGTGGTTTAGGGTACTTATCCATTCTTGCTGTGTTTTGACCCATTTCGGGTTGTTAACCATCACTTTACCAGGGCAAAGTGGATAACCGAGCTGTTGTAGGGTGTGTGTGAAGGATCGCATCACTTGTTCGCAATGAGGCCATTCCAAACCATCTTGAATAATCAGGGCATTGTCTTGATCGGTTTTGAGAATTTGCTCTCCTCGGCCTTCAGAGCCGAGTACGATCAAGCAACAATGGTCGTGCAAGGCTGGTGGTATCACTAACTCGAACGCTTTCTCGATAATTTGTTCGTTTACGGCTGAGATAAGCTCCATGATGAAGCGAGTGCGGATGCCGTTTTTCAATAAGCTCTCGACCAATTGACGTTGGCGGTTTGAGGCCAAAGCGAGCTCTTCCACGCTGCTTGCTCGAGCAATACTGAGCGTTAACACGTGAGAGTGGGTTGAGAACGCGCTGAGAATTTGGGTCATATCCAGCATGCCGACGGCTCTGTTGCCTTCACATACCATGAGGCGTTTCATTCTATTTCTGGTCATTGTGATCATGGCGTTGAATAGAAAGTCACCATCATCAACGTGATAAACAGGAAAGCTCGCGATCTCACCCACTGGTGTGTCGAGCGCGCAACCATCTATCATCACAGAATGCAGCATATTAGTACGAGTCACTATTGCGTACGGGTGGGCTGATGGCCATTTTTCCAATCGTGGATCATCGCCATGGAGTTGAACCAATGCAGCGTCAATCCCATTTTCTTTTAAGGCACGCGTTACCTCGTGAATTGGTGTATTTGGTTCAAGGATCATCGGTGGGTGATAAATGCTGCGGTCAACTTTAGTGAGAATAAACTCCGCTAAGTTTTGCTGTTGATGGGCCGCTTCGATGAGCTCTTGCCGTTTCGATAAATTGTTATCGAAATAGGCTGCAAACTGGCCATTTTCGTTGTAAAGGGCAAGGAAAACTTCTTTCGGCAGTAGGTAAGAGAGCGTGTCCTCAAGCGCGATGTAGTGATGACGTACCTTGTCTTCAAGTAACGAGCGTACATCGAACATATCGTCGTTGGCATAATGTGCGAACACTTCCTGTTGATCGTTGGAGCGCTCTTCTACCGCGCCTTTGATCAGAATATGTAAGTGGGGGTTCTTCTGTCCGCAGGATAAAATAACATCTCGAGCTCGATAGTAGGCGACGTCCAGAGACGATCGCAGTCGCGTTTGTTGTGCTTCAGTTAAGCGATCGAACGGTGGAGATTGCATGTTAAATTTGTCAGGCATGAGAACACCCAATAATGATGGAAGGAACACTCTCTAAGTCTGACAAATTTCTTACCGGAAGCCAGACGACTTTGGTCTAAATTACGATGTTTTCGCTTGAAGATGCCAAATGTCGCAAAGTTAGTATTCCATCGAGGAAACGATAAGTTTCTTATTCTTCCCTTTTTATAATACGCATGGCGATCCATAATTCCCGGCTCGAACGTTGGTGTTCCCGTTTTAGGATATTAGTAATGTTGAAACCTTCTCCGTATGGCTGGATTTCCCAGTACTTTCTCGGATTCTTCTTTGCGTATGGCGTGTATCTGCCATTTTGGTCACTTTGGTTTAAGGATCAGGGCGTATCTTCGACAGATATCGGTTTGCTGGTCGGGTTAGGCCTTGCGACACGTTGTGTTGCCAATATCGTGATCACCCCACGAGTACACAAAGTCGAACATCTTATGCCTGCTTTACGTTGGTTGAGTTTCGCTGCCCTCCTTTTTGTTGGATTTCACTTTTTTACGGGTGGTAGCTTTTGGTTAATGGCACTAGCGACAGTGTTGTTCAATCTTTGTTGTGGACCGATTATTCCGTTGTCGGACGCGATGGCAAATTACTACGCTCGCCTGAAAATGCTCGATTATGGCCGCACGCGGCTATGGGGTTCGATCGCCTTTATCGCAGGCTCGACGGCAGTGGGCTACCTGGTGGCTGAATTTGGCTCCGATATGATCTTGTACACTGCGATGTTCGGCGTGTTTATCTCGTTGCTGTTTGCTATGCGACCGACTAACCCAATGCCTGTAACGCACGGTGGGCAAAGCGCAGAACGTCCAAAGCTGACCGCTCTTTTGACCGACAAGCCGATACTAAAATTCTTAGTGTTGGTGTCACTAATTCAGGGCAGTCATGCGGCTTACTACGGCTTTAGTGCGATTCACTGGAAGGCCGCTGGTCACTCGGAAGATGTCATTGGCTACTTATGGAGCTTGGGGGTGGCCGCAGAAGTGGCAGTGTTTGCACTGAGTAAGCGTTTATTCGTAGGTTGGTCAATACGCGCGCTGTTTATTGCTGCTGCCGTTGGTGTAATGATGCGTTGGGGTATTACGGCGTCGACAACATCAATTATTGCTTTGGTGATTGTTCAACTATTGCATGGTGTGACTTTCGCTACCGCACACATTGCCGCGATCCAATATATCCAAAACTCCGAAGAAAATAAGATCGTAGCGTTGCAAGCGTTGTATAACGCGATTCCGTTGGGCGCATTTATCGCGTTAATGACCGTATTGAGTGGCTGGGGTTATGAGCACTGGGGATCGCTTGTGTTCTGGGGCATGGCCGCGATGGGGTTATTGGCTCTGTTCATCAAGCTTGATTCGCAAGACCCACATCAGGTGGTTGATGTATCAGACAAGCCACTTGAAACACAGAATTAGACTTATGTAACAAAGGTTAAAAACTAAGCTTTGTCTCCGTTATCAAAGCAGTGTTAAATGAAACCTCTCCCTCATGGAGAGGTTTTTTTATTCTCTTGCTTTAAAAGTAGCAAGAAAGGCAAGAAAGGATATCGGATGCAAGGATGGCTGGTGGTTCCCGTTTCTTTAGCGTATTTGGGAGCTTTATTTATCATCGCGTGGTACGGCGACATTCAGAAAAGGTGGCTAGCGCGCTGGCGGCCTTGGATTTATAGCCTTTCCATTGCGGTGTACTGTACATCGTGGACCTTCTACGGCACGGTCGGGCAGGCCAGCAGTAATCCTTGGTCTTTCTTGCCTATCTATATTGCTCCCATTTTAGTGTTTACCATCGGATGGCGCGTTTTAGCTCGGCTTATTTTGATTGCTAAACGGGAACACATCACGTCGATTGCTGACTTTATCGGAGCACGCTACGGTAAATCCCAAGGTTTGGCCGTGGTTGTTACGCTCATAGCGGTTGCGGGAATTTTGCCGTACATCGCTTTACAGCTGCGTGGTATCACTATGGGGCTTGAAATCATTGCTCCGGAGCTGGCTACTGATTTTGGTTATCAAAACGATAGCGTGTCGTGGTTTGTTGTGGTCGCATTGGCGATTTTTACGATGCTATTCGGTACCCGCCACATTGATAACACGGAACACCATCGTGGGATGATGATGGCAATTGCCTTCGAATCCATTATCAAACTGCTGGCTTTTTTAGTGGTTGGTGTTTTCATTGTTTGGTTGGCGATGAACACCGAGAATTTGAGCTTAATTGATGTTGCCGCACAGACGTATCAGTCACCAAATATCCCGACTATATTGATTCATACTGTACTCACGATGCTGGCGATCGTTTGCCTTCCGCGACAATTCCATACGATGGTTGTGGAAAATGAACGTGCTCAAGATTTGCACGTGGCTCGTTGGTTGTTCCCCATTTATCTGATCTTAATGGGGATTTTTGTTTTACCTATTGCGTGGGTAGGGCAAGGTCTCTTGAGTGGCGCTTCGCCTGATACTTATGTCATCAGTGTGCCGATGTCGGTAGGGGCGAGTGAAATCGCCTTACTTGCGTTTCTAGGCGGTACTTCAGCGGCAAGTGGCATGGTTATCGTATCGACGATTGCCTTAGCGATCATGGTCTCGAATGACTTGGTTATGCCATTGCTATTGCGTCGCATGCGACTGACGCAGCGTAACCATCACCATTTTTCTGAATTATTACTGCGGATCCGCCGTGGTTTGATATTAGTTTTGTTGATTGGCGCGTGGTGTTTCTATCAAGCGTTGGACACTATTCATTCACTGTCTGCTATCGGCTTTCTCTCGTTCGCGGCTATCACGCAATTCGCTCCTGCGCTGGTTGGCGGTATGTATTGGCGTCAAGGGAATAAGAAAGGTGTGTATGTTGGCCTCGCGGTGGGTTTTGCTACCTGGTTGATTACGTTAATGAGCCAAACAGACATGCTTGCCGGAGACGCCAGTAATAACTTCCTGATCTGGTTGATTACGCCACCAGAGGTATTGGCTAGTTTTGATATCGCGATTTCAGATTGGGGGATGATCCTCAGTGTGGTCGCTAATGCAGTGTGTTTTGTTGTGGTTTCTATGGCTACCCGACCAAGCCTAAGTGAGCGCTTACAATCGGCATCATTCGTTGGTACACCGCTGCCTGAAAGCGAAAATATGAGTCTGTACCAGAGCCGCGTTACGGTTGCAGAACTGGAAATGCTAGCGTCTAGATTTGTAGGACGAACGCGAGTTAAAGCGGCGTTTCAAGCCTACTGGAGCCAGCAACGAGAAGAGTTGATGCCGAATCAACAAGCGCCATCTTCTCTGATTCGGCATACGGAGCGTGTGCTAGCAGGGGTATTTGGAGCATCTTCTGCTAAGTTAGTACTTACTTCTGCTCTGCAAGGAAGAAACATGCAGCTTGAAGAGGTGGCGACTATCGTCGATGAAGCCTCTGAACTGTACGATTTTAGTCGGGGTTTACTCCAAGGCGCGATTGAGCATATTGGACAAGGTATTGCGGTCGTCGATAAGCAACTACGCTTGGTAGCGTGGAACCAACGCTATTTAGAACTCTTTGAATTTCCGCCAGGCCTGATTCAAGTAGGTCGACCGATTGCGGATGTGATTCGGCACAATGCAGAGCAGGGGTTGTGTGGCCCTGGTGACCCTGATGACCACGTTCGTCGCCGTGTTTATCACCTTGAGCAAGGGACTCGGCACACCTCTTCTCGGGTTCGTCCCGATGGTCGCGTGATAGAGGTGCAAGGTAACCCAATGCCAGGTGGTGGCTTTGTGATGAGCTTTACCGACATCACCGTATTCCGTGATGCAGAGCAAGCACTGAAAGACGCCAACGAGACATTGGAAGAAAGGGTACGTCTGCGGACTCGAGAATTAGAACAACTCAACAAGCAGCTGGTGGAAGCGACGCAGCGCTCTGATTTGGAATCGAAGTCCAAATCACGGTTCTTGGCGGCAGTAAGCCATGACTTGATGCAACCGCTCAACGCGGCGCGTCTATTCGCATCTTCACTATCGGAAGTCGCCAAAGACAGCGAAGCCAAAAAGCTGTCAGCACACATTGAAAGTGCTTTAGAGGCTGCCGAAGACTTAATTGGAGATTTGCTGGATATCTCGCGTTTGGAATCGGGCAAGTTGGAAGTCAACGTGCATGGCTTTGCGTTAAATGATGTGTTATCGAATTTGAATGCTGAGTTTAGTGCGTTAGCCAAACAGCAAGGTATAGAGTTCACCATGATTCCGTCCTCACTCATGGTTAAGTCGGATCCCAAACTGCTGCGCCGTGTGGTGCAAAACTTCCTGACCAATGCGTTTCGTTATAACCCGAATGGCAAAGTCGCACTCGGTGTTCGCCGCGTGAAAGGGCGAGTGCGTATTGATGTATGGGATAATGGAGTGGGGATTGAAGAAGAGAAGCAGCAAGAGATTTTTGAAGAGTTTAATCGCGGAACTCAAGTTCGTTCCGACCAAGGCCTCGGACTTGGTTTGGCGATTTCGAAAGGAATTGCTCAGGTACTTGGGCATGAAATTTCGATGCGCTCTTGGGTTGGAAAAGGCAGTGTTTTTTCCATCACCCTAGATAAAGCTGATCATGTTCAGCCTCATCCAGTTCACGTGGCAATGAGTAAGCAATCTGAACTTGGTCATCTGAGAATCCTATGTGTCGATAATGAGCCTGACATTCTAGTCGGCATGGAAAACTTACTTTCCCGATGGGGCTGCGATACACGAGTTGCGATTGATTTAGTTGAAAGTCTACAAGCGCTTGAGGATGGTTGGATTCCGGATGTAATTTTCTCCGATTACCGACTTGATGATGGTCGTACTGGTTTAGAAGTGCTACAGCAATGCCGCCTAAGATTAGGCCACAGCTTTGAAGGCGTCATCATCAGTGCAGATCGTACCGATGATATGCTTGATGGCATCAAAGCAAATGGGTTC
Organism: Vibrio sp. 1731; assembly: GCF_033339955.1. NCBI lineage: Bacteria > Pseudomonadati > Pseudomonadota > Gammaproteobacteria > Vibrionales > Vibrionaceae > Vibrio > Vibrio sp. 1731. Next base: position 18,514 of record NZ_JAWOVO010000026.1, read on the forward strand.
AGCTTTATTGCTAAGCCAGTTAAGCCGCTTAAGCTGCGTTCGGTGCTCAATCGAGTCGCTTAGGATTGGAGTGTTTGAAAAATCGCTATAAAAAGAGACCTCCGAATGGAGGTCTCGATGTTTGTAATCTTAGTTGATAGGCTGAGTTTGCCGCTTATTCTGCGACGCCGCCTTGAGTCAGTTTGGCTGGATTAAGCAATCGCTCTAGTGTGGCTCTATCCAAATCAGTTTCTTCTTCCGCGACATCAATAATCGCGCGTCCCTGTTTGTAGGCTTTTTTCGCGACTTCTGCCGCTTTTAGGTAACCAATGACCGGGTTGAGAGCCGTGACCAAAATAGGGTTTTTGGCGAGTGCTACATCCAAGTTATCTTGGCGAACTTCAAACGTCGCAATGGCTTTGTCAGCTAAAGCGGTTGCGCTGTTAGAGAGTAACTCGATGCTCTCCAATACGTTATGAGCAATAACTGGCAGCATGACGTTAAGCTGGAAGTTGCCCGCTTGGCCTGCGACGGTAATGGTGGTGTCATTACCAATGACTTGCGCTGATGCCATAGCTGCGGCTTCTGGGATCACAGGATTTACTTTGCCAGGCATGATGGAAGAACCCGGTTGCAAGCCTTGTAATTCAATCTCACCTAAACCAGCCAATGGACCTGAATTCATCCAACGAAGATCATTTGCGATCTTCATGATCGCAACTGCTGCTGTTTTGAGCTGTCCCGACAGAGCGACGATCGCATCTTGACTGCTTAAATTGAAAAAGAAGTTATCACTGGCCATGAACTGAATACGAGTTGACTGGGTTAGGTTGCTAGCGAATAAGTCTGCAAAGCGTGGATCGGCATTGATCCCCGTTCCAACCGCCGTACCACCTTGGGCTAAGGCTTTTACAGCAGGAAGTGTTTGTTCAATCGCTTGTTTTGCATGCTCGATTTGGAACTGCCAACCGCCAAGTTCTTGAGCAAAGGTAATTGGCATCGCGTCCATTAAGTGGGTGCGACCGGTTTTTACAACATCTTTCAATGCTTGTTGCTTAGACTCTAGTGTTTGGCTTAGGTGTGACAGGGCCGGGAAGAGCTGTTTTTCAATGGCTAATGCTGCGCTAACTTGAATGGCCGTTGGTACCACATCGTTGCTGCTTTGTCCCATATTGACGTGATCATTAGGGCTGACAGTGCCGCCTAGATGCTGGGAGGCCAGTGTTGCAATTACCTCATTCGCATTCATATTTGAGCTAGTACCTGATCCGGTTTGAAATACGTCAATTGGGAATTGCTCAATATGATTGCCTTCGATAATTGCTTGAGCTGCGTCAGCAATCGCGTTGGCAATATCTCCCTCAAGCAGCCCTAGCTGTGCGTTGGTGAGTGCCGCAGTCTGCTTGATGTGTGCTAACGCTTTGATAAAACCAGATGGCATTTTATGTTGACTGAATGAGAAGTTATCGACGGCGCGTTGAGTCTGGGCTTGGTAGAGAGCATCTGCAGGGACCGTTACTTCGCCCATACTGTCAGTTTCTATGCGGAATTCGGTGCTCATGGTAGGGATCCTTTTGGTTAATCGAGTGAGATTTGAATCAGGCGTAATTGTTGTTGTAGTGCGAGAAATTTCACGTCGCCTTGTTCAAACTGGTAGTAATAGCGTTTGAGGCAAAATAATGGCGTATGGATAGAATCGAGACAGACACGACGGAAGATACGACTGCGAGTTGAGTCTTGAATTGCGTCTAGTAAATGGAAATAAACCTGACGTAAAAACAGCTCACACAACAATAGATTTTCTTCATCGGCATCGTGTTCATAACAAGAAGACAACACCATTCCCCAATGAATATAGTCATGAATCACGTCTGGCTCAAAGCCATGTGGTGCGGCGAGAAGGAATCTATCTTGGGCTTTAAAAAATGCGTTAAAGATGTCCCGTTTGTTGTCCATAACCACCTCTCATTAAATGTAATGATAATTATTATCAATTAAGTTGTGGGTTGGCAACCCTTTTTAGAGTAAGAGGTTGTTGAAGAAAGACTTACGGAAACAAAAGCCGACGCAAAGGCGTCGGCTGAGTAGGAATTCATTTATGCTGAGTGAAACTAAGTCACTGTCGTTTGAATACCGGTGAATTAGCTTGTCGCCGTTATTCAGTAAATAAGGTTTCGTACTTCACAAATGCGGTTTGTGTTTCACCATAATACAGTGTGCCGCCTGATTGAATGACGACTCTTAACCAGCTTTCTGCAGATGCAGGCTTTGGTAAGGTGATGTACCAGCTTTGGCCTGCTTGATCGGCGGGCTTCATATCAATCGGTTGAGCGTTTTTCTCTTTGTCACTCACAATAGAAACTTTAACCCCTTCGAGTGGGTAAGCGGCGTTGAGTGACAATTCTAAGTTATTTTTAGTGAGTTTTTCAGAGCGAAATTTCACTTTAAAATCGCCATTTTCCATATCACACAGACCACTGGTGTAACGACAATTAGACTTACTCGCGAGTTTGTAAGTTTCCCCTTCTTGCGCCGCGTGGGGTTTCTCGCTGAGGGCCATATCGGTACCGAAGTAAGCGATCAAAGAGAGAACTGGCGCAATCAGTAGAGCGAGAATAAAGTGCTTGTTTTTGAACATCTTGGCTTCCTTGCAACGACATACTGCGAATATGGTAACTGAAAAGTGAGAATAAAAAAGCCCCGGACGGCTGGTTCCAAGCGGGGCTTTTGTGGTTTTGATTAGTTTTTAGTGATCCACTGCACTACCAGCACCTATTGGCACGCGAACGTGTTCGACTAGGTCTTTTACTTCTTGTGGCGTTTCTGCTGTTACTTTGGAGACAGCGAATGCGACGATGAAGTTAAATAGTGCGCCAATAGCACCAAACGCGTTTGGCTCAATACCCAGGAACCAGTTTGTTCCCCAGCTTTCTAGATATTTCCAATCAGCAACGAAAAGGATGCCTTTGTGTTGGAATACGTAGAACAGCGTAATACTGATACCTGCAATCATACCGGCGATTGCGCCTTCTTTGTTGATGCTCTTGCTGAAGATGCCCATCATCAATGCAGGGAAGATGGATGAAGCGGCAAGACCAAAGGCGAGTGCTACCGTACCTGCGGCAAATCCAGGCGGATTTAAACCGAGATAGCCTGCGGCTGCTATCGCTACTGCCATTGATATTCGACTAGCAAGTAGCTCTTTTTTCTCGGATATGTTCGGATTGATAACCCCTTTGATTAAGTCATGGGAAATAGCTGAAGAAATGGCGAGTAGTAAACCTGCTGCGGTAGATAGTGCAGCTGCAAGACCACCTGCTGCCACAAGTGCGATCACCCAGTTTGGTAGTTTAGCGATCTCTGGGTTAGCCAATACCATGATGTCGTTATCAACGCGCAGTTCGTTGGTGGACGCATCTGAAGTGTATTGGATATTGCCATCGCCATTTTTATCGTCAAAACCGAGTAGTCCAGTTGTTTCCCAGTTTTTGAACCACGCAGGACGCTCGTCATACGCTAGGTGCTGACCCGGAGCTGGATTTACCGTATTCATTAGGTTGAGGCGAGCCATCGCTGATACCGCTGGTGCAGTAGTGTAAAGGATTGCGATGAAGATCAGAGCCCAGCCTGCTGATGTACGTGCGTCGCGAACCTTCGGCACGGTAAAGAAACGGATAATTACGTGTGGTAGACCGGCAGTACCAATCATCAGTGACATGGTGTAGACAAACATATTAAGTGTGTCGCCACGTACTTGGGTCGTGTATTCACTGAATCCGAGTTCGGTCACAACTTGGTCAAGCCGATCGAGTAGATAGACATCGGTACCAGCCATGGTACTCCCCAGACCAATTTGTGGGATTGGGTTACCAGTGAGTTGCAGAGAGATAAAGATTGCAGGGATAGTGTAAGCAAGAATGAGTACGCAATATTGAGCAATCTGCGTGTAAGTGATGCCTTTCATGCCGCCAAGAACCGCGTACATGAAAACGATACACATACCAATTAATAGGCCGGTGGAGTAATCCACTTCTAAGAAGCGACCAAACGCAACGCCCACGCCTTTCATCTGACCGATAACATAAGTCACTGATGCGATGATAAGACAAACAACCGCTACGATACGTGCTGTGTTGGAGTAAAAGCGTTCACCAACAAACTCTGGCACCGTAAACTTACCAAATTTGCGTAGGTAAGGCGCTAGCAACAGCGCAAGCAGAACGTAGCCACCAGTCCAACCCATTAGAAATACTGAGCCGCCATAGCCCATGAAGGCAATTAAGCCTGCCATTGAGATAAACGACGCTGCGGACATCCAATCGGCTGCGGTTGCCATACCGTTTGTAATCGGGTTTACACCGCCACCAGCAACATAAAACTCTTTGGTTGATCCGGCGCGAGCCCAAATAGCAATCCCGATGTACAGGATGAACGTGGCGCCAACGACCAGGTAGGTAATAGTTTTCAAATCCATCTGAGTGACTCCTTATTCGTCCACGCCGAATTCACGGTCAATTTGGCGCATCTTCCATGCGTAATAGAAAATAATTCCTAGGAAGGCATAGATGGAGCCTTGTTGAGCAAACCAGAAACCGAGTTTGTAGCCGCCTAGTTGAAATTGATTTAGTACGTCGACAAATAAAATGCCGCAGCCGAAAGACACGACGAACCAGATGACCATTAGGCCGATCATGAGCTTCACGTTTTTGTCCCAATAGGCTTTGGCTCTTTCTTCACTTTCAAATGCCATTGCCGTCTCCTTACGATTGGTATTGTTGTTAATGAAATGTTTCAATATGTACATTAGCAAGGTGTTGGCAATAACTCTTTTCAACTTTAGTCGGGGTGTTAAAAATGAAGAATCCCCATGCTATGGGCTTTTGCAGCGAACAAAGGGGTAAAATGTTATGTTAATAAACTGTTAAGTTAGCCAAAGGTCTAAAGGTTGATTGGATAAACAAGCATGATTAAGACGGGCCATTAATCTTTTCTTCATTGAACTTGGAGATGCTGTGTAAATATTGGTGGTGATCTTGTGGCTCTTAAAGAGAGAAGGCGTAGATAAGAAAGCTCTCAAGTAATTTATTTACATAAAGTTTTCGCATCAAATCACCGTTTTAACGCACAATAAAGTAATATAACTGAGTCATTCTCGTACAACCTCGCATTTTGAGACGGTGTAAAGGGGAGGCAGATTAGGGCATTACCTCATTAACGAAGTAGCCTTGCTCATCACAATTATTATCGTTTTTCATTAAGGGAGGGTGAGAATGGACGCAGACACCATTAACAGTTTTTTTCTAATAGGTGCGTTGTTAATCGCACTTAGCGTTCTTTTAAGCCCAGTGTCTTCTAAGTTGGGAATCCCAATTCTTTTGGTATTTTTAGCCGTTGGAATGCTGGCGGGGGAAGACGGCTTAGGCGGCATCTTATTCGATAACTTTTCGATCGCTTATTTGGTTAGTAACCTCGCATTAGCCATCATTTTGCTTGATGGTGGGATGAGAACGCGGGTCGCCAGCTTTAGGGTTGCGTTATGGCCCTCGGTCTCTTTGGCGACATTTGGCGTTGCGATCACCACCATTTTGACCGGGCTGATGGCAACGTGGTTATTCGACTTAGATTTATTGCAAGGCATATTGGTTGGTGCGATTGTTGGTTCCACCGATGCTGCCGCGGTCTTCTCTCTACTCAAAGGTCGTAGCCTGAACGAACGTGTTGGTTCAACGCTGGAAATTGAATCCGGCACCAATGACCCAATGGCGGTGTTTCTGACCGTAACTCTGATTGCTATTTTAGCGAACCCTGGCGCAGATTTAAGTGCGGGCTTTTTGGGGTTCAGTTTTCTTAAGCAGTTTGGTATTGGCGCGTTACTTGGCTTCGCTGGTGGCTGGATCTTATGGAAAGTTATCAATCGCAATCAATTACCAGATGGGCTGTATTCTATTTTAACGGTCAGTGGTGGCTTGCTTATTTTCGCTTTATCTAACACTTTGGGTGGCAGTGGTATTTTGTCGATTTACCTTGTTGGTCTTTTATTAGGTAACCGTCCAACACGCAGCCGCCACTCTATTCTTCATGTTTTAGATGGTATGACGTGGCTAGCTCAAATTGGTATGTTCTTGGTGCTTGGTTTGTTGGTTACGCCATCCAATTTACTCTCTATTGCGTTGCCAGGTCTTGCGCTTGCTTTCGGGATGATTTTGTTTGCCCGACCAATCTCTGTTTGGATTGGTTTACTGCCATTCAAGAGTTTCACGCCACGTGAAAAGTGGTTTGTCTCTTGGGTAGGACTGCGTGGTGCTGTACCTATCATCCTCGCGGTATTTCCGATGATGGCAGGGTTGCCAGATGCTCAACTGTACTTCAATTTGGCATTCTTTGTAGTAATGGTGTCTTTGATAGTACAAGGGGGCACGTTGACTAAGGCGATGTCTCTTGCAAAGGTCGAGCTACCTTCTAAGCCTGAGCCAATTTCGCGTACGGGTGTAGAGATTTACCCGACCAGTGAGTGGGAGCTGTTTATCTATAGACTTAAAGCAGATAAATGGTGCATTGGTGAGCCATTACGTAGTCTTTCGATGCCGGAAGGAACGCGTATCGCCGCTGTATTTCGCAGTAAAGAGCTATTGCACCCATCCGGCAGTACGCGTCTTGAGGAAGATGATACCTTGTGTGTATTAGCACAAGAAAAGGATTTAGATGCACTGAGCTTACTGTTTAGTGAAGCCCCAGAGAAAGCGTCGCTAGCGCGATTCTTCGGTGACTTCTTCCTCGATATTGAAGTGAAGCTTGCCGATATTGCCGTGATGTATGGTTTGAATCTGGGGGATGAACCGCTGGATAAAAGTTTGAGAAACCTTGTCGAAGAGCAATTAGGTAGCACGCCAGTATTGGGAGACCATTTCGAGTGGCAAGGTTTGCATTGGATCGTCGCTGATGTTGTTGATCAGCAGGTCACTAAAGTCGGTATCCGATTGCCAAACGAAAAAAGTAAGTCTGACGATAAGATGTCAATCTAGTCGCTCATTTCCGTCAGCATAATCACGGCTTGCGTGCGGTTCTTTACACCGAGCTTACGGAAAATCGCTGTCATGTGCGCTTTTATGGTAGCTTCCGAAACATTCAATTCGTAAGCGATTTGCTTGTTCAGCAAGCCATCGGACAACATTCCCAACACTTTATATTGCTGCGGTGTTAGCGCAGCAATCTTTTCCGCTAAGTCATTACATGCCGCGTTATTGGTGATCAACCCTTCAGGGAAGTATGGGTCGCCATTCAGCACTTGATTGAGCGCGTTCACTAATTCGCGCATGTCGCTGGACTTGGGAATAAAACCAAATGCACCATGGCTTTTCACCTGCGTCACGATCGCCGGCTCTTCACTCGCTGAAACGACGACGATAGGTAAATCTGGATGCTCTGCTCGCAAATGAATCAAGCCAGACATACCATTTGCTCCTGGCATTTTGAGATCCAATAGCACTAAATCTGGCTCTTCCTCTCGCTCCAACAAAGCCAGAAGTGCGTCGAGTGAGTCCGCTTCCAGCAAATTTGCACCACTAATAGCCATGTGGATAGATTGAAACAAGGCATTCCGGAAGAGTGGGTGATCATCTGCAATAATGATGGTGTAGGTCGAATCCATGACGTTAAACACTTTTGACTATTTCGTTAAATTTATTATTGTCCAGCTTTGAGAGAGTGGACAATATTTATTCGCTAAAAGTCTGAACCAAATCGACTTTTATTAGGAAAATTGCATATAAACGCAATGTTCTTATTCAAATCTGAGCAATAAAAAACGCCAGTGGACATCACTGGCGTTTGAATATCTGGTTATCAGAACTGCTTGATATGCTCTAAGAAAGGCTCAGCTTGCATGAATCCCGTCAAACGAGCGTTTGAAACGTGTTCGCCACTGGCATCCCAAAACTCAATTGTTGGTAAACCAAGTACATTCATGTGCTTCAGTAGTTCGATGTCTTGCACTTGGTTTTTGGTCACGTCCGCTTGCAGAAGAACGAAGTCTTGCAGTTTTGCTTCGACGCTTGGGTCATGGAAGGTGTACTTTTCAAACTCTTTACATGCTACACACCAATCGGCGTAGAAATCGAGCATGACGGGTTTACCTGCCGCTTTCGCAAGTGCCAGTTGTTCTTCAAGCTCCGCCACGTTAGCAATGCGAGTAAAGCTAACAGTGGCTTGCTGAGTTTGTGTTGTGCTGTTGCCAAACCAGTAATTTAAGATAGGTTGTGCTGCGGCTAGCAAACCTAAGACGGCGATTATGCCCACGGCACTTTGTTTCCAGCCACCAAACTCTAGACTGTTTTTGATGTGGTATAGCCAACCAAAAGCAGCAATACCCAGTGCTGACCACAGAATCGTTGACCACATTTCTGGCATGATGCGTTCTAGTAAGAAGATAGGTGCGGCAAGCAGAATAAAGCCGAACAGCGTTTTCACGCGGTCCATCCAACCGCCGGCTTTTGGTAGCAACTTGTTGCCAAATACCGCTACAAGGATCAGCGGAATACCCATGCCCATCGCCAGCGCGTATAACGCGATACCACCGGTAAGCAAATCGCCGCTTTGTGCCACGTAAAGTAGCGCACCAGACAGAGGTGCCGTGGTACATGGTGAGCACACCAGTCCAGAAATCGCCCCCATGGCGAATACGCCTGCACTGCTGCCGCCCTGTTGCTTATTACTTAAGTTATTCAACCATGTTTGAACGTTGCTTGGTAGCTGTAATGAGTACAGACCAAACATAGACAAAGCGAGTGCGATGAACAGTACGCTCAAGCCAATCAGCACATAAGGGTGTTGCATTGCTGCTTGGAACTGCATACCTGCAGATGCCACCACAAGGCCGAGTAGGGTGTAAGTCAGCGCCATGCCTTGTACATAGACAAACGACAAGCCTAGCGCACGGCGCTGACTCAGTTTGCCACTGCCAAGCACGATGCTGGTCAGAATTGGGTACATCGGCAGCACACAAGGTGTAAACGCCAAGCCCACACCAAGCGCCAAGAACAGAAGTGGTGTCCACCAGTTATCAGCAAGGTTGGCTGCAAGGCTATCTTGCTGTGTTACTGGCGCTGATGATGTGTCATCAGACGTAGATGATTGCGCCGCTGGTGGCGTTGCTGTTGGTGCTTGTTCTGCTTTTGGTATTGTCGTCGCCGCTGTTGAATCTGAGTTCGACGAAGTAAACGCGCTGATAGGAATCACGCGAGTTTCTGGCGGGTAACAGAAGCCTGCTTTCGCACAACCTTGGTATTGCACCACCACGCGCGCACCGTCTTGCCAATCATGCATTGGTACATTAACGAAGAGAGGTTGAGTATAGATATGCACGTCACCAAAGAATTCATCTTTATGCGGTGTGCCGTCTTCCATTTGCAGTTCGCCTAGCGATACTTTCTCACCAGCTACAGACAAGCGCTCTTGATATAGGTAGTACCCGTCACGTACCTGCCAATCGAGCATCAATTTGTCATCTTGCTGGTAGAAGTTAAATGGAAACGCCTGATCAACCGGAACAAAGCTGTCGCTGCTGCTACCAAAACTGTTGTTCTGGCTACTGTTAAACTGGTCTTTGCCAAATAAAGCTAAAGACGGAGTGGAAAAGGTAATGAGCCCTAAGAGTAAAACGGAAAGTAATGCGCGCATAAAAGAGTCAATTCATCTTAGATAATTGCCGTTAGTGTAACTCAATCAGACCCGGAGGCGAGTCAATAAGTTTCATGAAAATGAAGATTTATTGAGCATAAATCAAGACAACAGGCAATAAAAAAGGGAGCCGAAGCTCCCCGAGTAAGACTCTGTTTCTACTAGATCAGTAGACCACCGAATGCGAAGCCAAGTGCTACCGCAGAAGCGATGGTTACCACACCAGGTACAAAGAATGGGTGGTTGAATACGTACTTACCGATACGAGTTGAACCCGTGTCGTCCATCTCAACCGCTGCTAGAAGCGTTGGGTAAGTTGGCAGCACGAATAGCGCACTTACTGCTGCGAAAGATGCAACTGCGGTAAGTGGTGCGACACCGATTGCTAGTGCTGCTGGCATCAGCGCAACAGTGGTTGCACCTTGTGAGTAAAGCAGCATTGAAGCGAAGAATAGAACGAGTGCTAGCATCCATGGGTAGTCTGCTAGTAGCGCACCAGCCACTTCTTTGATGCCGTCAACGTGCGCGTTAACGAACGTAGAACCTAGCCATGCCACACCAAGAACACACACACACGCTGTCATACCAGAGCGGAATGTTGCTGCGGCTGGGATTTTGCCAGCATCGATTTTACAGCTCATTACGATAGCTGCCGCAGCTGCTAGCATTACCGTCATGATAGCTTCGTTACGGCCTAGAGCAGGGTTCTCGATAAGACCCACAGAGCCAGAAATTGCTGCTGCGTAACACACGACAAATGCGATTGCGCCTAGGAAGATGAAGGTGGCTTTCTTCGCTGTTGGTAGGATTTCGCGTTTTGCTTCTGTATTTAGCTTGATTAAGCCTTTTTCTAGACGCTCTTGGTATTCAGCATCGTCTTTTAGCTCACAGCCCATGAAGTTCGCCACGAACGCACCGATCATGCACGCGATGAACGTCGTTGGGATACAGATTGCTAGTAGTGTTAGGTAGTCAACGCCAAATGGGTGCAGCATTGCCGCGAACGCTACAACAGCCGCTGAGATTGGTGATGCGGTGATAGCGATTTGCGATGCTACGACCGCGATAGACAGTGGACGAGAAGGGCGCACGCCTTGGCCTTTCGCTACTTCTGCAATCACTGGCAAAGTAGAGAATGCCGTGTGGCCAGTACCCGCCATTAATGTCATTAGGTAAGTTACGATAGGCGCATAAAAGGTGATGCGCTCAGGATGCTTGCGCAAAAAGTTTTCAGCAACTTGCACCATCCAGTCTAAACCACCCGCTACCTGCATTGCTGCGATAGCGGTGATTACAGACATGATGATCAAAATTACGTCAACGGGAATGTAAGCTTGGCTTGTTGGTACGCCCAAGATCAAAGACAACGCAATGACCCCAGCACCACCGGCAAAACCAATGCCGATACCACCGATTCTTGCCCCCAAATAGATGAAGAGCAGAACCACGAAGAGTTCGACCATGACCATATTGATACCTCTTTAGTTTTTTATTTGATTCTGATTTTTTGAACACTCAGGAACAGGAGTAAATGCTCAGAGAATGAGAACCTAGTGGTTTAGCGGCAATAAAAGCATATAAAAAATGTGGTTAACCGTATGAGAGCCTAAAAAAGGGGCCTGAGTGGCCCCCTTCGGATTCGTTATTACTCGTAACGTTTTGCTTTGTAAGTAGGATGCATGAAGTTTTCTACTGACAAGATTTCATCAAGCTCCTCTGCTGTAAGCAGACCGCGCTCTAGCACGACTTCACGAACACTCTTGCCAGTTTCTGCACAAATCTTACCTACGATGTCACCTTCGTGGTGGCCGATGTATGGGTTTAGGTAAGTGACGATACCGATAGAGTTGTAAACGTAGTTTTCGCAAACTTCTTTGTTCACAGTGATGCCGTCGATACATTTATCACGTAGGTTCACACACGCATTGTGTAGTAGAGAGATAGACTCAAACACGCTTTGTGCGATAACTGGTTCCATTACGTTTAGCTGTAGCTGACCGCCTTCTGCTGCGAAAGAAACCGTGTTGTCGTTACCGAGAACTTTGAAGCAAACTTGGTTTACTACTTCTGGGATAACTGGGTTTACTTTAGCTGGCATGATTGAAGAGCCTGCTTGCATTTCAGGTAGGTTCAATTCATTTAGACCCGCACGAGGACCAGAAGAAAGTAGACGAAGGTCGTTACAGATCTTCGATAGTTTCACTGCTAGGCGTTTTAGTGCGCCGTGAGTCATTACGTATGCACCACAGTCAGACGTTGCTTCGATAAGGTCTTCTGCTGCAACAACGTCAAGGCCTGTTACTTCCGCTAGGTGTTTTACTGCAAGCGCTTGGTAGCCAGTTGGTGTATTTAGACCAGTACCGATTGCGGTTGCGCCTAGGTTGATTTCTAGGAGGAGTTTAGATGTGTAATCTAGAGCACGAATCTCTTCGTTTAGTGTTACCGCCCACGCATGGAACTCTTGACCTACTGTCATTGGTACTGCGTCTTGAAGCTGAGTACGGCCCATTTTCAGTACATCTTTAAACTCAACGGCTTTAAGTTCGAATGCGCCTTTTAGGTACTCAATTGCTTCCATTAGCTTGTGTACGCTGTTGTATACCGCAATACGGAAGCCTGTTGGGTACGCACAGTTGGTTGATTGGCTCTTGTTTACATGGTCATTTGGATTAACAAATTCGTATTGGCCTTTCTCTTTACCCATCAACTCAAGCGCAACGTTTGCGATCACTTCGTTCGTGTTCATGTTAACTGAAGTGCCTGCACCGCCTTGGAATACGTCTGATGGGAACTGATCCATACACTTGCCAGTTTCTAGGATCAAATCACACGCTTCGATGATGTAGTTTGCAACGTCTTTTGGAATAGCGCCAAGTTCTTTGTTTGCTAACGCTGCTGCTTTTTTGGTCATTACCATGCCGCGTACAAATTCTGGTACGTCAGAGATGGTCATATTGGAGATGTTGAAGTTCTCGATCGCACGTAGCGTATGAATACCGTAGTACGCATCTGCAGGGACATGACGTTGACCTAATAGATCTTCTTCAATACGAGTGGCTGGGTTTGCTGTTTTTGGAGCATCAGATAGGGTAGCCATAGCAGGATCCTTAGATGATAATTCTGATAATAAAGTTATTTATTAGCCATTTCTGCAATCTAGAATCCATTCATCAGAATTTTTGGCTGGAAAATCCGTCCTGACTTATGTGGCACATGATACTGCACCTAGCGCATAAAAATAGTAACTAGATCACCTTTTTCGTTTTTCATGAGTCAATAATTTGCAAAGTATGAACGGGTTATTAATAACCCTTTATGGGTACTCGATTTTCCTCGACAAACATGAGTTTTTAGAGTTCGAAATTAGCACTTTAAAAGCACGAAAAAATCGGTATGCAATTGAATGAAACGCGCTCCCGCTACTTTGTCTAAAAAAGAAGGAGACCAGTATGAACACGCTTTTTTACAACGATTCGTTTGAGCTTAGTCTGCTTTTACCATTACACTGAATTAAACAAAGGAGGGCGTGTGTTTCCTATCTTATTATTAGCGTTTATTTTTGTTCCGATCATTGAAATCGGCTTATTTATTCAGGTGGGCGGCTTTTTAGGTTTATGGCCGACCATTGCACTAGTCTTAATCACTGCATTTGTTGGTGCGTCGTTGGTTCGTAGCCAAGGTATACAAACACTGATGTCAGTACAGGGGCGTCTTGAACAAGGTGAAATTCCAGCCCAGCAAATTTTTGAAGGCGTAATGCTAGCGGTGGCTGGCGTGCTACTGTTAACCCCGGGCTTTATGACCGATGCCCTTGGTATGTTGGTGTTGCTTCCTGCGCCACGCGCCGCGATAGCTAAATACTTGATGAGCAAAATGGTGGTGAAAACCATGCATGGCGGTGGCTTCCAAGGTGGTTTCTCTAACCAGGGGCCATTTGAGCAAGACCCGTTCCGTCGTGACCCATTTGATTCCCAGTCAGATAATGGCAATACCTTCGAAGGGGAATACGAGCGTAAAGACGATGATGATCGCAACAAGCTCAACTGATTGAGTTAGTCAGCAAAGAAAACAAAAGGGCGCACCAAGCGCCCTTTTCTGTATTTGGAATTCGTGTCGCTTACAATGCGCCTTCAAAGCCCATTTGACGCCATGCTTCAAAAGCGATGATCGCAACGGCATTCGAAAGGTTTAGGCTGCGCGCATCTGGCATCATTGGAATGCGAATACGCTGCTCCATTGGCAAGCTATCGATGATTTCAGCAGGCAAGCCACGAGTTTCTGGACCAAACATCAAAACATCACCCGCTTGGTATTGTGCATCAACGTGATGACCTGTGGTCTTTGTCGTACACGCAAACAGGCGGTAGTTGCCTTGCTTCTCTTTCTCTAAGTATTCCAAGAATGCTTGATAATCTTTATGACGCGTTACGCGAGCTAAATCATGGTAATCCAAACCAGCGCGGCGGACTTTTTTCTCTTCAAGATCGAAACCCAGAGGTTCAATTAAGTGAAGGTTTGCACCGCAGTTGGCGCATAGTCGAATGATGTTGCCGGTGTTCGGCGCGATTTCTGGTTCGTATAAAGCGATATCAAACATGGTATTGAAATAGAGTTGGTCAAAGAGAGGGGCAGTATATACCCAAGTCACCGAAATATGCGAGATTCAGCAAGATTGACCTGGGTATGAAAGCAGGCATTAGCGCGGATGTTAATACCGTAAGGCTTAATGCTTCTTATAAGAGAGCGTGAGCATAGTTTTCTTCAACTGCTCGCCAGTTGACGACGTTCCACCACGCATCAATATATTCTGGGCGACGGTTTTGGTAACTGATGTAATACGCGTGCTCCCACACGTCTAATGCGAGGATTGGTTCACCGCGCACATCCACTACGTCCATCAGAGGGTTATCTTGATTGCTGGTGGACGTAATGTGAATCTCACCATCTTTTACGATCAGCCATGCAAAGCCAGACCCAAAGGTATTGATGGCAGCTTGGGCAAATGCCTCTTTAAATTGCGCAAAGCTACCAAATTTATCGTTAATTGCTTGAGCAAGCGCGCCTTGAGGCTCTCCGCCACCGTTTGGTGACATGCAATTCCAATAAATGATGTGGTTGTAATAGCCGCCACCATTATTACGTACTGCTGGACTGAGCTTAGAGATATTGTCAAAGATCTCGTCTAATGACTGAGTTTCGAGCTCGCTCCCTTCAACGGCATTTACAAACTTATCAAAGTACGTCTTGTGGTGTTTGCTGTAATGCACTTCCATGGTTTTCGCGTCGATGTACGGCTCTAGTGAATCGTACGGGTAAGGCAGAGCGGGAAATGTATGTGACATAGTAAATCCTCCTTAATTGGAAAATTTACTTTAATGCTAACGATAATTATTATCAACTTTGATCTTTGTAAGGGTATTCTAAGAAGCCTCACCAATTTCTAAAGTGAGGGTGGGGCTGTGAATCACTCACTCTAGAAATATGGTGCGAATTATTGTTAGTTCATCAAATTGAGACTAACAATTGATCGGTAAGGTGATACTCATGCGCAATCCGCCTAAAGGACTTCGGCTGGCTGCGATCGTGCCACTGTGCTGGCGAATGGCACTTTCGGTAATGGTTAGGCCGAGACCTGTGCCGCCAGAGTGGCGATCGCGTGCCGTGGAAACGCGATAGAACGGGCGAAAAATCGCGGCCAGTTCCTCTTCTGGTACACCTTCTCCATTATCGTCAACCGTGATACGAAGCGTATCGTCATCGGCTTTGATGTCGATTTGTACCTCATCTTTTCCGTAGTAAATGGCGTTACGAACGATATTTTCCACCGCACTCATCAGCAGTTTAGGGTTACCGGAAATATTGCGCTTAGGTAATTCTGAATAGTGTAGCTGTTTGCCCATTTGCTCTGCTTCAAACTGCGCATCTTTAATGATCTCTTCCCATAAACTTTCTAATGGCTGTGTTTCGCGAGTCATATGACTGTTCGCCTGCATGCGAGAAAGCTCTAGTAGTTCGCTGATCATCTGTTCCAAGCGCTGCGCTTCGGTATCGATACGAGTCAGTTCTGGGCTTTCGCCTTGTTTACGCGTCGCTAATGCGCTTGCCATGCGCAGACGAGTTAAAGGTGAGCGCAGCTCGTGAGAGATATCGGATAGCAAACGTTGTTGTCCTGAAATCATCTGATTAACCGCTTCGACCATCTGGTTGAAGCTGCTACCTGCTTGACGAAACTCCGCCGTGCCTTTTTCTAAATTTGGGTCTGTGACAAATTCACCTTTCGCCACACGTTGAGCAGCGGCTTCAAGACGACGTGCTGGTTGACTCAAAGCCCAAGCAAGCCATAACAGCAATGGTGTACTAACCAGCATGACCGCAAGCAAGAGCTGGAATGGGTGATCAAACAGACGCAGGAGTAGAGGTGGTGGCTCATTCCACTTGAAGCCCACGTACATCAAGATATCGGAACCTGCCAAAGTGATAGGAATTGGGCCCGCAATCATGTATCGACCATACAGCTTCTGCTTTGGATTATTGTAATCTTCGATACTGGTGACAAAGTTTTGCATTGCACGCAATTGAAAATTGCTGCGTTTTTCTGTCGTAAGAACATTACCGCTGTAGTCAGAAAAAAACACTCGTGGGCGAGGGTCGTGCTTGCCGTGGCGGTTGCCCTCGATACGAAAAAGTATGCGGCCTAAATCTGTTTGCTGGCTGTATTTTTGTTGGATTGAGTCACGCGTTTCTACCATACGTTTGTAGTGTTCTTCTGGAATATCGCGAGCTTTGCGTGGGTCCAAATGTGGCAGTGATAGCACGGCTATCAATACTAATAACATGGTGAACCAAAAAATGGCAAAGATGCGTCCATACAGGCTATTGATGTTTGGCAGTTTGATGCGTGATAGGCGCATTAATCCTCCTCAAGCAGCATGTAGCCACGACCACGCAGGGTTTTGATTCGCGGCTTGCCATTGCTTTGATCTGGTAATTTTTTACGTAAGTTCGAGACATGCATATCGATAGCGCGATCAAAAGCAGCGAGTCGTTTACCAAGCACATCTAAGCTCAGTGTCTCTTTGGTCAGCACTTGTCCTGGGTTTTGTACGAAGTGGGTGAGTAGCGCAAACTCGGTTGCTGTGAGGTCGAGTAGCTGTTGCTCACAATACGCTTCTTGCTTACCGGGATAGAGGCGGATTTCTTGATACTCAATGCAATCGCTGTTTTTGGTATTTTTTTGTGTGCTGCTAGTGCGGCGTAAAATCGCACGGATACGCGCCAACAGCTCTCGGTCACTAAAAGGTTTTGGTAAATAATCATCCGCGCCCAGTTCCAAGCCGATCACGCGATCAATTTCTTCCCCTTTAGCGGTCAGCATCAAGACGGGAGTTTCCCAATTTTCACGTAAGCGTTTCAGCGTTTCCATGCCATTGAGTTTTGGCATCATGACATCCAACAAAATCAAATCAATCTTATCATTGATCGCGGCTAAGCCGGCTTCACCGTCATTTGCTTCGCTGACGTCAAACCCTTCGAAACTGAGTACTTCTTTTAATAAGCTGGTTAGCTCGATATCGTCATCGATTAAAAGAATGTTTGCCATGGGGGCACCTATAGTAAGTTACCGATAGCCTAATATTACATTGGAATGATGCGCAACGAAGAGGAGAAAAATCACTCTTTACGATTCTTTACGCTCCCTATACGTCGCTTTACCTAGCGGGTCGTATTCTATACTCAAGCGCTGTGAGAACAGCTCAGAAGAACCACTCACCTGTGTAAGGAATCGTATTATGAAGTCTGCAAAAAAACTTGTGTTAGCTGCTGTTGTTCTACCTCTTACTCTTGGCGCCGCAAGCGCATTCGCTTACGGTGGTAAAAACCATCATAAAGGCCCTCGTGACGAATGCGGCATGGGTATGGACCGAGGTGTCATGCGTCAACTAGACCTGACTGATGCACAAAAAGATCAGCTAAAAGAAATGCGTGAAGCAAACAAAGCAGAAATGAAAGCAAAATTCGCTGATGGCAAAGAAGCACGTATGGCTGAGCGTCAAGCGCATCACGCAAAAGTACAATCGCTTTTGCTGGCGGATAACTTTGATGAAGCTCAAGCTAGCGAATTAGCAAAAGAGATGGTTGAGCGCCAAACGGAACGTCGCGTGCAAATGCTAGAAAGAAAGCACCAAATGCTTAGCGTATTAACACCTGAGCAGAAAGCGAAATTTGTTGAGCTACAAAATGAACGTATGCAAGAGTGTGGCGACAGAATGCACAAGCGCATGGAAAAGTCGCGCAATAATTAAGTCATGAATTGATGTTATATAAAGAGGCAGCCATTGGTTGCCTCTTTTTGATCTGGTTATTTCATGGTCATTCAATATACTCAACGTATGGTTTTAGTTAACTCTTTGATTATGAAACAGCAATACGCACGTTTAGTTACGACCGCCGCTTGGACTGCAACCATTGTGGCGACGCTTCTTCTGATAGTAAAAGTCATCACGTGGTGGGTAACCGGCTCAGTGAGCTTATTGGCGTCATTGATTGACTCCATGTTAGATATCGCGGCTTCAGTTGTGAATCTTGTGGTGGTTCGTTACGCCTTACAACCTGCAGACCGCGAACATACTTTTGGGCATGGTAAAGCTGAGTCCTTAGCGGCCCTAGCCCAAGCAATGTTTATTTCGGGCTCGGCAGTATTTTTGATTCTTAACGGGATTGACCGATTTTTCCGCCCGCATGCTTTACACGCACCGGAGTTAGGTGTGTATGTATCGCTGTTTGCGATTGTGGTCACACTTGGCTTGGTGATGTTCCAAAAACATGTGGTTCGCGTGACGGGGAGCCAAGCAATAGCGGCGGATTCTCTGCATTATCAGACTGACTTGTATATGAATGCTGCGATCATGGTGGCTCTGGGGCTCAGTTATTTTGGAGTGACTCAAGCGGATGCTGTGTTTGCGATTGGTATTGGTGTCTTCATTCTTTATAGCGCTTTCAAAATGGTCAGCGAAGCGATTCAAACCTTACTTGATAGAAAGTTGCCCGATGAAGAACTTGAGCAAATTAGCCAAGCTTGTTTGAGCGTAAAAGGGGTATTGGGTGTGCATCAGTTACGCACACGAATGTCAGGACCGACGCGCTTTATACAGTTGCATTTAGAGCTAGACGATAACTTACGATTAATTGAGGCGCATTACATCGCTGATAAAGTGGAAGATAATTTATTGGCTCTGTTTCCTGATGCGGATGTATTGATCCATCAAGATCCATTGTCTGTCGTTTTCGGACCTGAGAAAGAGCAGAAAGCGCAAGATTGGTAGGCTTGAAAAATCCATCAGTGCCCGACGACAAACAGGTACTTATTGACTATCTTTCCATCAATACTTATTAAGATTCGTGATCCTGATATGAATCAACAAAGTTTCATAGAGAAACTGTAATACTCTTACATAAGTAGAAAAGTTACATAAAAAAGTGCGTTTTCATTGGTAATCCTGTAGAGGAAATGTAACATAACGCACAGTTCTGGATTATGCAGGTTGCTTGGTAACAAGGGGCCTAAAAGAAAATTAAATAATTGATTGCCAAAGATCGAGGGTGAGCATGATTAAGAAGATCGGTGTTTTAACAAGTGGCGGTGACGCACCTGGTATGAACGCTGCGATACGCGGCGTAGTACGTACAGCACTATCCGAAGGATTGGAAGTATTCGGTGTGTACGACGGCTACCTAGGCCTATACGAAGGCCGCATCGAGAAGCTAGATCGTTCTAGCGTTTCAGATGTGATCAACAAAGGTGGTACGTTCCTAGGTTCTGCACGTTTCCCTGAATTTAAACAAGTGGAAGTTCGTGAAAAAGCGATTGATAACCTGAAAAAACATGGTATCGATGCACTAGTGGTAATCGGTGGTGATGGTTCGTACATGGGGGCGAAGAAACTGACTGAAATGGGTTACCCATGTATCGGTCTTCCGGGCACAATCGACAACGATATCGCAGGTACGGATTACACTGTGGGCTACCTAAGTGCACTAAACACCGTTATCGATGCAATCGACCGTCTACGTGATACTTCTTCATCTCACCAACGCATTTCAATTGTAGAAATCATGGGCCGTCACTGTGGTGATTTGACTCTGATGTCTGCAATTGC
Organism: Vibrio sp. 1731; assembly: GCF_033339955.1. NCBI lineage: Bacteria > Pseudomonadati > Pseudomonadota > Gammaproteobacteria > Vibrionales > Vibrionaceae > Vibrio > Vibrio sp. 1731. The sequence continues at coordinate 38,325 of NZ_JAWOVO010000026.1, forward strand.
GGGCGGTTGTGAATACATCATCACTCCGGAAACTGGTCTAGACAAAGACAAGCTGATCAGCAACATCCAAGATGGTATCGCTAAAGGTAAGAAACACGCGATCATCGCGCTTACTGAGCTAATGATGGATGCTAATGAACTAGCACGTGACATCGAAGCCGCGACAGGTCGTGAAACTCGTGCAACAGTACTTGGTCACATCCAACGTGGTGGTCGTCCAACTGCATTTGACCGCGTACTAGCATCTCGTATGGGTAACTACGCTGTTCACCTATTGATCGAAGGTCATGGTGGTCGTTGTGTAGGTATCGTGAAAGAGCAACTTGTTCACCACGATATCATCGACGCAATCGAAAACATGAAGCGTCCAGTACGCAACGATCTATACAAAGTTGCTGAAGAGTTGTTCTAAGCAAGCTTGAAATAGATAAACAAAACCGCGGCTTTCCGCGGTTTTTTTTGTATTTGAGAATCAACAAAAAAGAAACTAGCGATAGACGAGTGCTAAGACACGCTGCTCTGCTCTATGAGCGTTAATTTTCGCTCGCGCAGCGCAAACAAGTAGCCCAGTAGCCCACCCAACGTATTTCCAACCGCGATACCGATAAACAAGCCTTCAATGCTGTAGATTTGGCTCCCGATCCACGCCGATGGCAAGGTAAAAATGAACAGCCGCATAAAGCTCCACTGGAATGCACGCAATGGCTTGTGCATCGCATTCAAACCACTGACTAACATCATCACGATGCCTTGGAAGCCATAACTAAATGGCACCACCAGTAAATAATGCCAAAGCAGGTTTTTCACCGCATCTTCCTGAGAAAACAGCGCAGCCAGAGGAATGCTCAGTGGCACCATCATCAAGAAGATAAACCCTTGGAATACCACTGCAAAACGCATGCTAATAAATAAACCGGAAAAGGCTCGTTGCGGTTGTTTGGCTCCTAAATTTTGTGCCATAAACGGTGTGAGGGCAGAGGTCAGCGACATCAATACTAAAATCAATATAGACTCAATACGCTGCGCTGCGCCGTAAGCAGCAACCGCCGCTGTACCATGGTTGGATAACAGCATCATCAGAATGGCACCGGACAACGGATTCATCGCGTTTGATAGCGCAGCAGGGGTACCAATTTTTAGTGTCTGTTGCCAGTCTTGTTTCAGCAAAGCCCATTGGGGTTGAGCAAGCAATTTTTCCCGTTTAATTAGCACATAGAATGAGCCACACAAAGCACCTAACCAGCTAAAGGCACTTGCTATGGCTGCGCCTTGAATGCCAAGTTCCGGAAAAGGGCCATAACCGAAAATCAACAATGGATCGAGCATGCCATTAATCAAACCAGCCAACATCATGACTTTTGCTGGTGTTTTTGTGTCGCCAGTAGCTCGGATAGCACTGTTGCCCGCCATTGGGATCACTAGCAGAGGAATGGTGAGATACCAGACCTGCATATATTGCTCAATAAGAGGGATGAGATCATCAGACGCACCAAGAAAACGAAACAATGGCGCAATGGTGGTAAAGCCAATAGAAGACGTGATAGCCACAAGTAACACGGCTAACAACAAACCGTGGGTGGTGAACCGAGCAGCTTGTGGTGCATGACCTTGCCCAAGCAAGCGACCAATATTGGTCGATAGTCCCATCCCAATCCCCATCGTAATGCAGTTAACCGCAAAGGTGACAGGGAAGGTATAGCTGATAGCCGCTAGCGCTTGAGTGCCAAGCAGCGAGATAAAAAACGTGTCCACCAAGTTAAACATCAAAATTGCGATCATGCCCATAGTCATGGGGACGGTCATTTTCCGCAGCGTTTCAGGAATGGGTGCGGTCAACAAACCATGCTTATCGGTCGCTTGGGGTTCTAGCTTGTTATTTTCCTGCATGTGTGACAACTATCTGGTGAGCAAACTGCAAGGATACAAGAAAGCGAGATGCCGAGCGAGTGAGCATTTCTAACGCAAACCGTTGCCTAGTTGTTCGTTATTTTAACTAAGTCACAAAAATTTTGTGCCACCCCCTTGGGATCGCTGCTTCGACCCCTTATATAGGGATCACGTGTCTGGGGCTACAGTCCCTAAGGACAATTATCAAATAAACATGGAAATTTTCAGGAGAGACGACCGATGAACATTCGTCCATTACATGACCGAGTTATCGTTGAACGTAAAGAAGTTGAATCTAAGTCTGCTGGTGGCATCGTTCTGACTGGTTCTGCTGCAGAAAAATCGACTCGCGGTGTTGTTCTAGCTGTGGGTAAAGGCCGCATCCTAGAAAACGGCACCGTACTGCCACTAGACGTTAAAGTCGGTGATACCGTTATCTTCGCTGAAGGTTACGGTACAAAAACTGAAAAAATCGACGGTAAAGAAGTGCTTGTCATGTCTGAAAACGACATCATGGCGATCGTTGAATAATAGCAATCATTGAGTAATTTTTTGCTCAGATTCAATTACGAAATTACACACAAAGAATTTTAGAAAGGAAATCAAAGATGGCTGCTAAAGACGTTAAATTTGGTAATGACGCACGAGTTAAAATGCTGGAAGGTGTAAACGTTCTGGCTGACGCAGTAAAAGTAACACTGGGTCCTAAAGGACGTAATGTCGTTCTAGACAAATCTTTTGGTGCACCGACTATCACTAAAGATGGTGTATCAGTAGCGCGTGAAATCGAGCTGGAAGATAAATTCCAGAACATGGGCGCACAAATGGTTAAAGAAGTTGCGTCTAAAGCAAACGACGCAGCGGGTGACGGTACAACAACAGCAACGGTACTAGCACAATCTATCGTTAACGAAGGTCTAAAAGCAGTCGCAGCGGGCATGAACCCAATGGATCTTAAGCGTGGTATCGACAAAGCTGTTGCCGCGGCAGTTGAGCAACTAAAAGAGCTTTCTGTTGAATGTAACGACACAAAAGCGATCGCGCAGGTTGGTACTATCTCTGCAAACTCAGACGCAAGCGTAGGTAATATCATTGCAGAAGCAATGGAGCGTGTGGGTCGTGATGGCGTTATCACGGTTGAAGAAGGTCAGGCGCTACAAGACGAGTTAGACGTAGTAGAAGGTATGCAGTTCGACCGCGGTTACCTGTCTCCTTACTTCATCAACAACCAAGAATCAGGCAGTGTTGATCTAGAAAACCCATTCATTCTTCTGGTAGACAAGAAGATCTCAAACATTCGTGAGCTTCTTCCAACGCTAGAAGCTGTCGCGAAAGCATCTCGTCCACTGCTTATCATTGCAGAAGATGTAGAAGGCGAAGCGCTAGCAACATTGGTTGTGAACAACATGCGTGGCATCGTAAAAGTTGCAGCTGTGAAAGCACCTGGCTTCGGTGACCGCCGTAAAGCAATGCTACAAGACATCGCTATCCTAACTGGCGGTACTGTGATTTCTGAAGAGATCGGTCTAGAGCTAGAAAAAGTTGCACTAGAAGATCTAGGTCAAGCAAAGCGTGTTTCTATCACGAAGGAAAACACGACTATCATCGATGGTATCGGTGAAGAAGAGATGATCTCTGGCCGTGTTGCTCAGATTCGTCAACAAATCGAAGACGCAACTTCAGACTACGACAAAGAGAAACTACAAGAGCGCGTAGCTAAACTGGCTGGCGGTGTTGCAGTAATCAAAGTCGGTGCAGCGACTGAAGTTGAAATGAAAGAGAAGAAAGACCGTGTAGAAGATGCGCTAGCCGCAACTCGCGCAGCGGTTGAAGAAGGTGTTGTTGCTGGTGGTGGTGTTGCACTTATCCGCGCGGCATCTAAGATTGCTCACCTAACGGGTGACAACGAAGAACAAAACGTTGGTATCCGCGTTGCACTACGTGCAATGGAAGCGCCAATCCGTCAAATCACGAAGAACGCAGGTGAGGAAGACTCAGTTGTTGCGAACAACGTGAAAGCGGGTGAAGGTAGCTACGGCTACAACGCGGCAACAGGCGAATACGGCGACATGCTAGAAATGGGTATCCTAGATCCAACTAAAGTTACTCGTTCTGCACTACAATTCGCAGCATCGGTTGCAGGTCTGATGATCACAACTGAAGCGATGGTTACTGACCTACCGCAAAAAGACGCGCCAGCGATGCCTGACATGGGCGGCATGGGTGGCATGGGCGGTATGGGCGGCATGATGTAAACCAGCTTATCTCATCGCTCTAGGGAAACCTTATAGCGGAAAGATAACCGACCAAACCCTTAAAAGTCGAGGCAGATGCCTCGACTTTTTTATGCGTGTCACCTGAGAAACATGACGTTCTGGTGTGGCTTATCATGAAATTTTTGAGCGTAAAAAGCGCCATTTCAGAAGCAAAAAATCGAAGAGAAATATTTTTTCTTTTGAGTCAGATGGTTAAATCTGACCTATTGCTAACACTTTTTGAACGGGGACAGAGCAAAATCTGAACATTACACTATGTTGTAAATTGTTGCTTCCCATCATGGAGATGAAAATGAAAAAGCTTATGACGTCATTGGCGGTTGCAGCCGCTATCGCATCACCTGTTGCTTTTGCCGACAGTACACCTGTGATGTTCTCTACTATCGATAACACAAACGCACCCTCTAATTCTTCAGTAGGTGGCGTTCGTTTAGCTGTGTTGCATGGGCAGGTAAATGAGGTTAAAGGTGTCGACTTTTCACTGCTTGGTATGTCAGAAACGGATCGTACGACAGGTGTGAACTTCGGTCTGTTTTTTGGTGCAGCAAAAGTAAATCAAGAAATGAAAGGCGCGTCTTTAGGCTTAGTTAACTGGAACCAAGGTCAGACGACGGGTGTTAACTTGGGTGCTGTTAACATTACGAACAACGTAAAAGGCTTGAACTGGAGCGCGGTGAACTATTCTGAAGGCTACACCATGGCGGATGTGGGCTTAGCGAGTATCTCTAAGAAGTCTAATTTCCAGTTTGGTTTCTTCAACATGACCGATCAAATCGATGGTGTGCAAATTGGTCTTTTGAACTGTGCGGATAACGGTTTCTTCAAGTGTTTCCCACTCATCAACTTTGCTAAGTAATCCCTGAGAAAGTCAGAATCTTTATATACAGAAAGCCCTCGATGTTCGTCGAGGGCTCTTTAATTACTGATGAGATGAAGCGAGTTTCTCGGAGCGTTAACTATTTAATTAATCGTGATGAAGTTTTGCGTTGTTGAATTCTTTGATGAACACCGCGGCGTAATGCTTTGATGTGGTTTTCTGCTTTATCCACACCTAACAACACGGTTAATGTCAGGAGAGTAATAACCACCGACTGCGTTAAATAACCCAAACCTATCATCAAACCTAAACCTGCTAGCACCCATATTACAGCCGCGGATGTTACGCCATGGATTTTTCCATCAAGTGTCATCATAACGCCAGCGCCTAAGAAGCCGACGCCAGTAATGATCTGACCAAGCACTCGTGCTTGATCAAGAGTATTTGGCGATAACGACACTGCCATCGACATAAACAGGTAGGTGCCTGAAATAATTAATATTGCTGTGCGAATGCCAACCGGTTTACCACGAGTTTGGCGCTCTATACCGATCATGAGCCCATTAATGGCGCAGCATAGTAGGGCAGGCCAACTGAATGGGCCAAGATCGAAAATTTGTTCGAATGCTGTATGCATCTTGACCTCCAAAAGTGCGGAGTATGCATAGACTTACCGTGCAAAGCGAACAAAAATAATCAATCTAGACGACAAATTTAATTGAGTGTCAGAGCTTATTCTAAATGCAAATCCAACGGCGTTTTACTTGGCCTGCCACCAACTTCTCGTGTGAGTTTTGGTACCAGATAACCCGATACACGCGTGATGAGTCCGCGCATAATAGCTTTCGCTTCTTCGTCCGAAATAAAGTAGTGCGCTGCGCCTTGCACCTTATCAAGAACGTGGAGGTAATAAGGCAAGATACCCGCGTCAAATAAGGCCTCACTTAACGCCACTTGAGCTTCCACCGAATCATTCACGCCTTTCAGCAGAACGCCTTGGTTTAGAAGCGTAACGCCCGCTCTTTTGAGCTTGAACATCTGTTCAGCAAATTCGTCATTGATTTCGTTGGCATGGTTGATGTGAGTGACGAGGATGATTTGTAACCTTGATGCTTGCAGAAGTTGGCATAGTTCATCAGTGACTCGAGCTGGAATCACCACAGGTAAACGGCTATGAATACGCAGACGTTTGATGTGAGGAATGTGAGCAATGTGCTCTAAAAGCCAATGAATCTCATCGTCTTTTGCCATTAATGGATCACCACCTGAGAAGATGACTTCGTTCAACTCTGGTTGTTGTGCCATGTACTCTAAGCACTTGGTCCAGGCTTGTTTCCCGCTTTTGTTCTCTTGATAAGGGAAGTGACGACGAAAGCAGTAACGGCAATTTACCGCGCAGCCACCTTTGACAATCATCAGGGCGCGGTTGCGATACTTGTGTAGCAGGCCAGGGACTTCATTGTCCTGCTCTTCCAATGGATCATTGGAGTAACCCGGATGCACCTCAAATTCGTCGCTCAGTGGTAAAACCTGACGTAAAAGAGGGTCTTTAGGGTTGCCTTTCTCCATCCTATCGACAAAACTTTGCGGTACACGCTGTGCAAACAGCTTGCGCGCGGCAAACCCGTCTTGCCACGGTGAAGGATCAATTTCCAGTATTTCGAGCAATTTTGCAGGATCAGAGATCCCATTCGCCAACTGTTTGAGCCAGTTTTGCTCAACAGATTCGACTTTTCGGGTTATTATGTGCGGCATTGAATTTAGCTCTAAGAATGTAAGAGGAAAAAATGGCTACAGTTAGCACCAATGAATTTAAAGGCGGTCTTAAGTTAATGCTTGATAACGAGCCTTGTGTAATTCTGGAAAACGAATACGTTAAACCAGGTAAAGGCCAAGCGTTCAACCGTGTTAAAATTCGTAAACTTCTTTCTGGTAAAGTGCTAGAGAAAACATTCAAGTCTGGTGACACTTGTGAAGTGGCAGACGTAATGGATATCGACCTAGATTATCTATATTCAGACGGCGAATTCTACCACTTTATGAACAGTGAAACGTTTGAACAGATCGCAGCGGATGCAAAAGCGGTAGGTGAAAACGCTAAGTGGTTGGTAGAAAACAACACTTGTATGATCACTCTTTGGAACGGTAACCCAATTACTGTTACTCCACCAAACTTCGTTGAGCTAGAAGTTGTAGACACAGACCCAGGCCTGAAAGGTGATACTCAAGGTACTGGCGGTAAACCAGCGACGCTATCAACTGGCGCTGTTGTTCGTGTTCCTCTGTTCATCTCAATTGGTGAAGTGATTCGCGTAGATACTCGTACTGCTGAATACGTAGGTCGTGTGAAGTAAGCACTTTATATGATTGTTAGAAAGGTCGCTTCGGCGGCCTTTTTTATTGCCTGTGATTCTTCTCTTTTAATCCCTCAGCGTAAAACATCGATATTCTCCGCAAATTTTTGATGATTTTGTATTATTCGTAAAAATCTTATTTATTCCATGAATCTGTCGATTATTCCTTAATGTAACATTTTGATACATTAGTACTTGTCGCTGAGTTGCATAGCAATCTGATTTTTATCGATTTAACTCAGTAACAATCCAAAAAGGAGAACAAAATGGAAAGCAGAGGTTTAGGAAGGGGTTTAAAGGTGGAAGAAAGACGTCAGTTACTACATAAAGGATTAAAAGCAGCCGTATTTGGCGTACCGCTGTTGGCAATAGGCTTAACGATTAATAGCTCGGTGCTGATGACCGATGCGGGTTACAGCTACGTGCATCAGAATAATATTACTGGTGAGTTGGATGTGTTTACTGAACCTGGCATTCATTTTCGCATGCCATTTCTGTCCAAAATCACCAAGTATGACCAAGTGATCACCGTGTCATTCGGTAACAGCAAGGGCGAAGATTTTTATCAACGCCTTGATGCGATTCAGGTTCGATTTGCCGACACCTATATTGGTCAGATCCCCGTAACATTCCGCTTTAAGCTCAGTAATGACCCTGAAGCGGTGAAGAAGATGCACAAAGAGTTCCGCAACAACAGTAACTTGATCGATGCGCTGCTTGTAAAGAACGCACGTAACGTAACGGTGATTACCGCAACCCAATACACGGGTGAAGAGTTTTTCCAAGGTGGCTTGAACCAGTTCAAATCGAAACTTGGCGATCAGTTACGAGAGGGGATTTATCTAACAGAGCGACGTCAGGTTGAAGTGGAAGAGTTGGATCTTGCGCCTGTTGGGGCGAATCAAGCCAATCCGAACCAATTACAGCGCACCAATCAACTGGTATGGAAAACCGTGCCTGTCGTAGACAAAACCGGGCAACCAATTCGTCAAGACAATCCGTTACAACAATACGGTATTCAAGTGACGCAGGTGACCATTGGTGACCCACAGCCAGAAAAGCAATTAGATCAGCTATTGGCAGATAAAAAGCGTTTAGTGGCGGATCGTATTCGCGCGATTCAGGAACAAGAAACGTCGAAAGCACAGGCAGAGACCGAGCAGTTACGCAAAGAGATTCAACGAACACGTGAGGTGCAAGACGCCCAGCGTGGTAAAGAACTCGCAATTATTGCTCAGCAAAAAGAAGTGGAAGTTGCACGTCAGATTGCAGAGCGTGAAATCGTTGAAGTGGAAAAGACCAAACGACTTGCTGAAGTCGAGAAGGAGAAAGAGCTAGCTATCGCAGAGGCTAACTTAGCGATTCAAAAAGCGAACGCACTTTCTGCTGAGTTTGAAGCGAAAGCGATATTAGCGAAAGGTCGCGCAGAATCTGAAGTCCTAAAAGGTAAGTATGCGGCGTTAGGAGCAAACCGTGAAGTTTACTTGGCAGAATTGAATCGAGACGTAGCGAACTCGCTGTACAACAATTTGCAAAACTTCCAAGTTCAGATGCCACAAAATTACATTGGTGGAAGTGACGAAACGGGCTTGAAAACAAACCTAGATGTGATTACTGGCTTTGGTGCTCTGGGTCTTATGGACCAGACAAAGAAGGTCGCACAGCAATAAGATCATGGGTGGTCAAAAGCTTAAAAAGCAAAAAGATCATAGGTAACCCAAAGCAATAAAAAAGCTGGCATTTAGCCAGCTTTTTCTTTTTTGGTCAGTCTCTTAAATCATGAAGATAAAGATAACTGCTAGTGCAGTGATGAGGCCTGCAAATGCATAGCATGCAATTTTACCAATCACACCAGTGTGGAATTTAAGGTCGTGCATGCCGTGGTGTACACGGTGCATTGCGTGCCACATTGGCAATGCTAGCGTGCCAATGATGAATAGCGCACCGATGATGCTGGTTGCGAATGCAGAGACACGCTCGTAGCTCATCGCTTCTGCGTCAATCACGCCTAGTGGTACCAAGATACCTAGCACAAGAACAGTGATTGGCGTGATCATCGCGAACCAAGTACCGCCTGCGCCAAACAGACCCCACCAGATTGGCTCATCAGAACGTTTTGGTGATGTGTTTACACTATAATTCGGTTTCATTGCTCAGCTCCTTACACCACGATGAGAACGATCAGTGAGATGAACGCAACCGCGGCCCACTGAGTCAATACGATGATCTTCTTGTCCACTGGTTTGCCTTTCAAACGAATTGGCATTACTTGTGGCATCATGCTGAAGAAAGTTTGAGCGTGGAATAGGCTACCGAGTAGTGCAACGATGTTGATTGCGACGACGATTGGGTTCGCCATGAACGCTAACCAACCTTGCCATGCTTCAGGACCTTTCACCAAGCAACCTAAACCGAAAGTTAGGAACAGAGTGAATAGAATTAACGGAAGCACCGTCGCTTCACGTAGCATGTAGAAGCGGTAGAAAGGATGGTTCTTCCACCAAGTGCGTTTTACTTCACGAACGTAAGGTTTACGATTGCTCATCCTTATGCCTCCACTTTCTTTGGTGAACCATCAGGTTTCAACATAGCAATCACGAAGTCCATAGAAGACTCCACTTTGCCTTGGTTTACAGCCGCTGCTGGGTCAACGTTCTTCGGACAAACTTCAGAACAGTAACCAACAAACGTACAACCCCAAGCACCGTTTTCACCGTTGATAAGCTTCATGCGCTCATCTTTACCGTTGTCACGGCTGTCTAGGTTGTAGCGGTGGGCTAGCGTTAGTGCAGCAGGACCGATGAACTCTGGGTTAAGACCAAACTGAGGACATGCTGCATAGCATAGACCACAGTTGATACAGCCAGCGAATTGCTTGTATTTCGCCATCTGTTCTGGCGTTTGCAAGTTCGTACCGTCTTCTGGTTTACGATCGTTACCAATGATGTATGGTTTGATTGCTTCTAGGCGCTCGATGAATGGCGTCATATCAACAATCAAGTCTTTCTCGATTGGGAAGTTCGCTAGAGGCTCGATAGTCACGCCGTCTGGGTAGTCACGTAGGAAGCTCTTACAAGCAAGTTTCGGTACGTTGTTCACCATGATGCCGCAAGAACCACAGATCGCCATACGACAAGACCAACGGTAAGACAGATCTTTGTCTAGGTGGTCTTTGATGTAACCAAGTGCGTCAAGTACAGACATGGTTTCATCGAATGGGACTTCGAATGTTTGCTTGTATGGTTCTGCATCTTTTTCTGGGTCGTAACGCAGGATGTCTACTTTTTGAATGCGATTTGCTGACATTATGCTTGCTCCTCTGCGTTCTTCTCTTCAGCCGCTGCTTTTTCTGCTGCTTCACCGTATAGACGAGCTTTTGGTTGTGACTTAGTGATGGTCACATTGCTGTAATCGATACTTGGTGCTGACTCTGGCTTGTAGAAAGCAAGTGAGTGTTTTAGGAAGTTCACGTCATCACGCTCTGTACAACCATCGTCTAGACGTTGGTGCGCGCCGCGCGACTCTTTACGTAGAATCGCAGAGTGAACCATCGCTTCTGCGACTTCTAGGCCGTAACCCACTTCGATTGCGTATAGAAGGTCTGTGTTGAACACTTTACCTTTGTCTTTGATGCTGATGCGTTTGTAGCGTTCTTTCAACTCAGTGATTTTGTCGATAGTCGCTTGCATCAAATCTTCTTGGCGGTATATACCACAGCCCGCTTCCATGGTGTGGCCCATTTCTGTGCGTATTTCTGCCCAGTTTTCGTCGCCTTCTTGGTTCATCAGTTTCGCGATGCGCTCTTCAACGGCTTTGACTTGCGCGTCAATTGCCGCGTCGTTCCAGCCTTTGAATTCTGCTGCGCGTTTCACTGCATTTTCACCCGCTACGCGGCCAAATACCACGAACTCAGCCAGTGAGTTAGAACCTAGACGGTTTGCACCGTGAAGACCAACAGACGCACATTCACCCACCGCGAATAGGCCTTTAATGCGAGTTTCACAACCGCCGTCCGTTTCAATACCACCCATGGTGTAGTGAACGGTTGGACGAATTGGAATTGGCTCTTTTGCAGGGTCCACGTTTACATAAGCTTTTGCTAGCTCACAGATGAACGGTAGACGTTCTTGTAGGTACTCTTCACCAAGGTGGCGAAGGTCTAGGTGCACCACGTCACCCAGTGGGTGTTTGATGGTGTTGCCTTTCTGTTGTTCGTGCCAGAAAGCTTGAGAAACTTTGTCACGAGGACCCAGTTCCATGTATTTGTTCTTCGGTTGGCCAACTGGAGTTTCAGGGCCCATGCCGTAATCTTGTAGGTAACGGTAGCCATTCTTGTTAACGATGATACCGCCTTCACCACGACAACCTTCCGTCATCAGGATACCTGTACCAGGAAGACCTGTTGGGTGGTATTGAACGAATTCCATATCACGTAGAGGAACGCCGTGACGGTAAGCCATTGCCATACCATCGCCCGTTACGATACCGCCGTTGGTGTTACAGTGGTAAACACGGCCCGCGCCACCTGTTGCTAGAACAACAGATTTTGCTTTGATAGTAACAAGCTCGCCTTCAGACATGTGAATAGCAATCAGACCTTGAACTTCGCCTTCATCAACAAGCAGATCCACCACAAAGTACTCATCAAAACGTTTGATGTTGCTGTACTTCATTGATGTCTGGAATAGCGTATGAAGCATGTGGAAGCCAGTTTTGTCTGCAGCGAACCAAGTACGTTCAACCTTCATACCACCAAAGCGGCGTACGTTGACTTCACCGTTCTCTTTACGACTCCATGGGCAACCCCATTGCTCCATTTGGATCATTTCGCGAGTCGCGTTCTCTACAAAGTATTCAACAACATCCTGTTCACATAGCCAGTCACCACCGCCAACAGTGTCGTTGAAGTGGTTGTCTAAGCTATCTTCATCCTTGATAACTGCTGCTGAGCCACCCTCTGCAGCGACCGTGTGGGAGCGCATTGGATAAACTTTAGAAATCAGAGCGACTTCTAAGTCTGGGTTTGCTTCAGCCGCTGCAATAGCAGTACGAAGACCAGCGCCGCCTGCGCCGATGACTGCGATATCTGTGGTGATAATTTGCACAGTTATCCTCCAGTGTGTGATTGCGGAAATCCGCTTGTTATTGTCATTACGAGGCGCTCTTTAAAAAGAACTCCCCAAAAGTAGTAGGGTTAGTGTAGATGAGCCACATGGCAGAAAAATTGATGTAATTGGGTTTTTGCTTCGGTAATGCACTTAAGGGCATAGAATTTATAGGTTATGTGACTGCTATCACGGCATCGAGGTTTTGGTCCTCAAGCATTAACATTAGGGATGTTAAACCCGTGTTGCGTGACATTAACCGCATGGATAATAGGATTTTAACTGAGTGTTTTTTGTTCTGCGGCACGAGTAATGCTTGCCTCAAATTTGCGAGCACATTAGTAAAAAGAAGAAGGGATATTCCTCTCTTCTTGAAGAGTAAAAAGCATGTAGAATGAGACTTTCCTCGCTGAATTAAAGTTTGAGAGACTTGTTATGCAAACCAACTGGCAACCTACTGCTTCCATTGACCAACTTCGTCAACGTGCGACGTTAATCGCGTCGATTCGACAATTCTTCGCTGACCGACAGGTGATGGAAGTCGATACGCCAGCCATGAGTCACGCAACCGTGACTGACATCCATTTGCATACTTTCCAAACCGAGTTTGTTGGCCCAGGCTATGCCGATGGCAGTAAGCTGTTTTTTATGACCAGCCCAGAATTCCATATGAAGCGCCTTTTGGCTGCGGGCAGCGGTTGTATTTATCAAATCAACAAAGCATTTCGTAATGAAGAGAATGGTCGCTACCACAACCCTGAATTCACGATGTTGGAGTGGTATCGCGTTGGCTTTGACCATCATAAATTGATGGATGAAATGGATGACCTGTTGCAGCTGGTATTGAAGTGTGGCGCAGCGCAGCGCATGACGTATCAGCAAGCCTTCATTGATGTGTTGGGTGTGTGTCCACTGGAAGGCTCGATGACTGAGCTGAAAGCGGCGGCAAGCAAGCTGGGTTTGAGTGACATTGCTGAGCCAGAAGAAGATCGCGATACGCTGCTGCAACTACTATTTAGCGTGGGAGTAGAAAACAAAATTGGTCAGGACGTGCCGGCTTTTGTGTACGACTTCCCTGCATCACAGGCGGCGCTTGCGAAAATCAATCCTCAAGATCATCGCGTCGCGGATCGTTTTGAAGTGTATTTTAAGGGGATAGAGCTGGCGAACGGATTTCATGAACTGGATAACCCGAAAGAGCAATTAGCGCGCTTTGAACAAGATAACGCAAAGCGTATCGAAATGGGTTTAAAACCACAGCCGATCGATTATCATCTGATCTCTGCACTGGAAGCAGGGTTGCCAGATTGTGCAGGGGTCGCGTTGGGTATCGATCGTTTGATCATGCTGGCGCTAGGCTGTGACCACATTGATCAAGTGACGGCCTTTCCATTTCCAATTGCATAAGGACGTCCAATGAACCTGACGGCTGCACGTTTCGTCATCTTTAGCTACGCCATATTGATCGCTTTTTTATCTCTGAGTTCAGGTGAACTGCAAGACTGGGGCAATATTGCGTATCTCGACAAAATGCAGCACGCTATGGCGTATAGCGGCTTTGCGTTTTTAGGTTGCTTTTGCGTGTGGCGTTGGCGTCAACGTTGGGCGGTGGCGATTGGTATTTTGCTATTCAGCGCCGTTATTGAGTGGTTGCAAGGGTATGTAGGGCGACAAACTTCTTGGTTAGACCTTGTCGCCAACTCAACTGGCATCTTAACTGGTCTGTTATGTTACCGTATTTGGAGCCTCTATCGACCTAGGTTGGTGAAGTCGCTATACTCGATTCGTTAATGAAGAGGGAACACGATAACAATGAAAACGCGCGACAAAATCGTCTACGCGGCACTGGAGTTGTTCAACCAACATGGTGAGCGAAACATCACCACCAATCACATTGCCGATCACATCGAAATTAGCCCTGGTAATCTGTATTACCACTTCCGCAATAAGCAAGAAATCGTTCGTGAGATCTTTGCGCTTTATTCAGCAGAACTTTTAGAAAGATTTACCCCTATTCAAGGTTCGCAAGAGAGCCTGACTATGCTGAAGAGCTACCTAGACTCTATTTTTACCTTGATGTGGAAATACCGCTTTTTCTACGCAAACTTACCAGAAATCTTGTCACGAGATGAACAGCTACACGAACAGTACATCGATGTGCAAGAGAAGCTGCAAGCGAACCTCATTGCTATTATGCAAGAGTTCGTAACGATGAAGCTGTTGAATGTCGATCAACAACAGTTGAAGTCATTGGTATGTACATTGCACTTGATTGCGTGTAGTTGGTTGGCGTATCAATCCGCGATGGCTTCAAAAACCAACATTACCGAGCAAATGGTGAAGCAAGGGATGTTGCAGATGCTTAATGTCGTTAAGCCATTAGCAACTGAACAGGGCTTAGAGCAGCTACTGTTATTAGAAGATGCGGTTAGCAATCTACACAGTTAAACGTCAAACTGCTTAATATTTCGAGAGTCACTCTCATTTTCGAGTCGTGGCTCGAGTTGACTTGTCAAATATGCCACGCACAATAGTCCCATACGCTAAAAACCCTTGCAGGGATAAGATTCTCGATAAAGGAACTATCGCCCCATGAATTACGACATTTTTAATGGTGATGCTGATGGCATCATTGCTCTTCTGCAATTACGTTTGGCTGATCCTGTCGATGCCCAGTTAATAACTGGTGTAAAGCGCGACATCAAGCTGGTGGAAAAAGTAGACGTGCAAGCGGGTGATGAGCTGACTGTGTTAGACATTTCGATGGAAAAGAACATGGCAGGTCTAGAGCAAGCTTTGGCTCAAGGCGCTCACGTCTTTTACGCCGACCATCACAAAGCGGGTGACATTCCTCAGCATGGTAATTTGGATGCGCACATCGATCTCGATGCCAACATGTGCACGGCGTTGATTGTCGATAAGTTGCTTGATGGGCGTTTTTATGACTGGGCGATTACGGCGGCTTATGGCGATAACATGATTGCTAAAGCCGATGAGTTAGCGAATAACGCGGGCTTGTCGCAGCAACAGAAAGAGCAGCTAAAAGAGCTGGGTACTTTAATTAACTACAACGGCTACGGATCGAAGGTCGAAGATTTACACTTTCATCCTGCGGAGCTGTACCGAGCTTTGCTGAAGTACACGTCGCCATTTGAAGCTATTGAAGATAAGGCCTCGCCATACTACCAATTGCAATCGGTTTACCAACAAGACATGGAGGCGGCTCTCGCAGTGCCTGCCATGCATGAGAGTGGTAAGCTGAAGTTGTTTGAGTTACCAAACACGGCGGCATCACGCCGAATCAGTGGTGTTTATGGCAACTCGCTGGCAAACCAAAACCCTGACTCTGCGCATGCGGTACTTACTGAAAATGCAGATGGGACTTATACGGTTTCACTTCGTGCCCCGTTAAACAATAAACAAGGTGCCGTGGCCGTGTGTGGTCAGTTCCCGACAGGTGGGGGGCGAGAGGCGGCGGCAGGAATCAACGCGTTAAGCAAAGATGATGTGCATGCTTTTATTGATGCGGTAGAAACCTACTACGCATAGCATTTTCCAAAATATGAATGCAAAAAAGGAGCCGAGTGGCTCCTTTTTTATTATAAGTCGATGAGTCAGATAATCAGCGTTTTAACCAAGATTTCGGATTCTGCGCTTCACTATTACGACGAATTTCAAAGTACAGCGATGGCCTGTCTTGACCACCCGTATCACCCGCGAGAGCAATCACTTCGCCGGCGGTGACTCGATCGCCTTCTTTTTTAGTTAACGCTTGGTTGTAACCATAGAGGGTCATGTCACCTTTTCCGTGGTCGAGCAGTACCACCAAACCGTATCCGCGCAGATACTCAGCAAATACGACAGTACCAGGATAAACGGCTTTCACTTGTTGACCATAGTTGGCAGACAACACCATGCCCTTCCAGTTTACCTGCCCGGTTTGTCGCGTACCAAAGTTGTGTAACACACTGCCTTTGAGTGGCCAAGGCAGCTTACCGCGCTGTTTGCCGAGTCCGTCCATTGGCACCGCATTACGCTTCGCTGCTTTGGCGATCTCTGCTTTTAAACGGGTTTCGTTGCGTTGCAGCTCGGCTAAGTAGCGTTTGTCATTCTTGATACTGCTCTGAATTTTATTCAGGGTTTGCTTACGCTTGGATTGTGTACTCGCTAGCGCTGTACGTTTTTCGGATTGCTGCTTGAGCAGAGTCTCGATTTGCTCTTTTTCTAGCTCGAGCTGGTTTTTGTTGTGCGCTAATTCTTGGGTTATTTTGGTGATCGCATCAATCACTTCAGCACGTGCTTTAGCTAAATGCTGGAAGTATTGGCTCATGCGGTCTTCTTCCACACCTTGATTTAACAAGTGACCATTGGCCTTCGCTCGCTCGGTTACGTAATACGTTTGCAGCAGCTGTTTGAGTTCTTCTTCTTGCTCTTGACGCTGTGCTTCTTGCAAGGCAATTTTCTCTTCCAGGTTTTCTATGTTTTTGTCTGCTTGTGCGAGGTTAGACTTGGTTTGTCGTATTTCACGCTCAAGCTTAGAAATACCAAGCTCTTGATCTTTTAGTGATTTCTGTAACTCATTGAGCTGCTTTTCTTGGGAAGAGAGCGATTTGCGCTGACGGCTTATCTCACTGGATACGCCTTTGAGCTCTTGCTGACTCACAGCAGAGGAGGTAATGGGATAAGTGGCAGATAAAGCACAAGTTAATAAAATAGCCGAGCGTAGAACAGGGTGATTTTTTTTTCGCACTTGAGAGTTACCTACCACGTTGTTGTCAAAAAGGTTTGTTGACGATTAAATACCATCTCCATGGATAAAGCTTTGCGACTTGCCGTTAAAGCCTTGATCCATATCGAGAGAGGGTTTGTCCGTTTTTGGACGTCCGACGATTTTTGCAGGCACGCCAGCCACCGTTGTGTGAGGAGGCACGGCTTGCAATACCACAGAGCAAGATCCGATTTTCGCGCCTTCACCGACTTCGATATTGCCAAGAATCTTTGCACCAGCTCCGATCATCACACCCTCGCGAATTTTCGGGTGACGATCACCGCATTCTTTACCAGTACCACCAAGGGTGACATCTTGCAGTATAGACACGTCGTTTTCGACCACGGCAGTTTCACCAATCACGATGCCTGTTGCATGGTCGAGCATGATGCCACTACCAATGCGCGCTGCAGGGTGGATATCGACCTGACATGCTACCGAAATCTGATTTTGTAGGTAAGTCGCAAGAGCGTGACGACCTTGCTTCCATAGCCAGTTTGCTACTCGGTAGCCTTGCAGTGCGTGATAGCCTTTTAGGTACAGCAATGGCATTGAGTACATTGAAACAGCAGGGTCGCGATTGACCGTGGCACAAATATCACAAGCCGCGCCGTCAGTGATGGTTGGATCAGCTGCAAAGGCTTCTTCAACCACTTCACGTACAGCCATCGCTGGCATGGAAGCGGTGTTCAATTTATTAGCCAGAATATAACTCAGAGCGGCACACAAACTTTCATGCTTGATAATGGTGGCATGATAGAAGCTCGCCAGCATAGGCTCTTGTTCTGACATTTCACGGGCTTCTGAGACAATTTTGTTCCAGACTTTTTGTTTTTCGCAGTGTTTCATTCTCAATATCCAGAGTGGTTCTTCCGTGACCCGACAACTTCAATTTTTCTCAGATGAGCTGCAAAGGGCGGTAGATTGCTACTTTCCTTCGGCTTTTTTGTCACGAGCAAGTAAATCTTGCGCTGCTAAGCGCGCATCTTTTCCTTGATACAATACTTGATAAATTTGATCAACTATCGGCATCTCAACACCCATACGTTGAGAAAGTAGCCATACTTCTTTTGTATTGCGGTAACCCTCAACCACTTGACCAATTTCTTCTTGAGCCGTATCAACGTCTTTACCTTGGCCTAATGCCAAGCCAAAGCGTCGGTTACGTGATTGGTTATCGGTACATGTCAGGACAAGATCGCCTAAACCCGCCATGCCCATAAAGGTTTCTGGCTGTGCACCCAGCGCAGCACCAAGGCGACTCATTTCAGCCAAGCCACGAGTAATTAATGCAGTACGGGCGTTGGCGCCAAAACCGATACCATCAGACATACCTGCACCAATCGCAATAACGTTTTTCACAGCGCCGCCCAATTGCATACCAATAAAGTCACTATTGGCGTATACGCGGAAGGTTTTGCTACAGTGGATTTTTTCTTGTAGATCCGCAACAAATTCAGAATCTGGAGACGCAACAGAGATTGCAGTCGGCATACCCATTGCGAGCTCTTTCGCAAACGTTGGGCCAGACAATACTGCTAGTGAGTAGTTTTCACCGATAATGTCATAAGCGACGTCTTTCAGCAGGCGCCCCGTTTCAGGTTCAAGCCCTTTGGTTGCCCAACAGATGCGAGAGTCTTCGCGCAAGAATGGTTTACAGCTGTTTAGCACGATGCCAAAGACATGGCTTGGAACCACAACCAACAAATCTCGGCTTGCTTGAACGGCTTTTTCTAAATCCGATTCAATGATCAAGCTTTCAGGGAAATCAACACCTAGTAAGAAGGCATGGTTAGCTCGGTCTGCTTCTAGGCGAGCCATGTGCTCTGGCTCGTGTCCCCAAAGGACAACGTTCGCGCCGTTACGAGCGAGTGAGATCGCCAAAGAGGTGCCGTATGAGCCTGCGCCAATCACAGTCATTGCGATGTCTTTACCGTAAGCATTGTTTGTATTTGCTTGTGTCATGCTACCGCCTAATTGTCTTGCTACTAGTAGAATCTAGTTCCTAATCGTCAAATTTTACGCCTTCTGGCGATTAGGAACTAGGAACTTTTGTCAGAAATAAAAAATGCACATTGCATCGGATGGTAGACGCTCTGTGCATTTTATTTGATTCGGTGACGTCAGCACTGTGGCTATTCGTCACTTATAAAACGTGAATTACGCTTCAGCTTCGCCTTGTTGAGCTTGCTGTTGTAGGTAGTTCATGAATAGCGCGTCAAAGTTTACTGGCGCTAGGTTCAGTTGAGGGAACGTACCTTTAACGACTAGGCTTGAGATAGTTTCACGAGCGTATGGGAATAGGATGTTCGGGCAGAATGCGCCTAGGCAATGTGCAAGTTGACCAGCTTCCATTTGTTCAGCAGTGAAGATACCACCTTGTTGAACTTCACATAGGAACGCAGTCTCTTCTTCGTTCTTCACAGTAACGGTTAGGCGTAGAACAACTTCGTAAACGCCTTCACCAAGCTCACGGCTTTGAGTGTCTAGGTCTAGTTTAACGTCTGGGTTCCACTCTTTCTGGAAAATTACTGGAGAGTTCGGCGCTTCAAAAGAAACGTCTTTTAGGAAGATGCGTTGAATTGCGAAGTTTTGTTGTGCGTCTTGAGGTGCTGCTTCAGCCATTTTTTAATCCTTAAATCAATATTTGTTGAGCTTAGAAACGTCTAAGCTCAGAAAACTGGTATGTCCTGAGACTAACTGAGCCAATCTACCTTGACTAGATGAAGCGTGTATTACGTGCAAAGCGTCACAACTTAGTGCTCCAACTGCTTTCAATTTGCTCAGTTTTTTGTCCGCGAGGCTTGGTAAAAGCGCGTTTAAACGCGAACTTTCGTTCTTGCCACGTTCCTACTTCTTACCGCGAACTAACGGCAGGTTCGCTTCGTTCCACGCAATCAAACCATTTTTTAGTAGGCTCACGTTTTCGAAGCCTGCTTTTACTAGTAGGTTTGCGCTTTCTTGAGCGGTCTGTCCTGTCTTACATACCACAATGATTGGGTCTGATTTGTGGTTTTCAAGGCTACCCAAGTTACCCGCTTTGATGTCTGACGGTAAAATGTGAAGTGAGTCGGTGATATGACCTTTTTTGAACTCGTCTTTGGTTCGGATATCCACTACAACGCCGTTTTCACGGTTCATAAGATGAGTCAGTTGGTTTACGTTGATTTCTTTGTATGCGGCTGTCGCTGACTTCACGATGTTCATGATAAAGGCGACAAGAAGACCTACCCAAACCAAAGATAGAATCATGTTCTGTTGGAAAAATTCAATGTACTCTTGCATGTCTTGAGCTCTTACGCTGTTGGCGGAAAAATAAAGCAGGAGTATAGCGAGGTTACGGCTCTTAGGCGAGAGGGTTAAAATTTTCTAACGAATAATTGAGATCTCTATAAACCCGTTATGCCCTTACTATCCGTACATTTTGCTCTGGTAGCTTGATTGTTTTTGCCTATTGGACTTATCGGTTTAAGTGACTTCTGTTTTACTGAGAAAAGAGAACAATAGGTATTAACCCATCTTGTTTGATGTTGCTTTAAATTAGCGCTGTTTCAAGTGCAAAAATAAGAATGAGAAGCGTAAGAAAACCGAACTTAGACTGGGGTGTACAAAGCGTATTAGAAATGACTATGCTTGTGGAACACGATTGTCGGCACTGACTCGTTGTTCGCTTAACTTGTAAGATAGCAACAATAAATCGCAAACATTATTTGATCTTAACCTACAGTTTTGGTTAAAAAGTGTAGTAAAATTACGCTAGTTTTGTTTCAAGGTTAGATAGGGCAGCGAGGCCCTACGCCAAAAGTTACTTAAATTTGATGAGGTCATCACTATGTCAGCTAAGAAGCCATTGGCTCTAGTTATCCTTGACGGTTACGGTTACCGTGAAGACACAGCAAGTAACGCAATTGCGAATGCGAAAACACCAGTAATGGATGCTCTGATTGCGAATAACCCACACACATTAATCTCTGCTTCAGGCATGGATGTTGGCCTTCCTGATGGTCAAATGGGTAACTCTGAAGTTGGTCACACTAACATTGGTGCAGGCCGCGTTGTATACCAAGACCTGACTCGTATCACTAAATCAATTGCTGATGGTGAGTTCGAACAAACGCCTGCGCTAGTTGAAGCAATCGACTCTGCTGTGAAAGCTGAAAAAGCAGTACACATCATGGGCCTGATGTCTCCAGGCGGTGTTCACTCTCACGAAGACCACATTTACGCAGCAGTTGAAATGGCAGCGGCGCGTGGCGCAGAGAAAATCTACCTACACTGCTTCCTAGACGGCCGTGACACACCACCACGTAGTGCTGAAAACTCACTACAACGTTTCCAAGACCTATTTGCGAAACTAGGTAAAGGCCGCGTTGCTTCTCTAGTAGGTCGTTACTACGCAATGGACCGTGACAACAACTGGGATCGCGTCCAAGTTGCTTACGATCTTCTAACTCAAGCTAAAGCTGAGTTCACAGCAGAAACGGCAGTTGCAGGTCTAGAAGCGGCTTACGCTCGTGAAGAAAACGACGAATTCGTTAAAGCAACAGCTATCAAAGCAGAAGGTCAAGAAGACGCAATCATGCAAGATGGCGATGCGGTTATCTTCATGAACTACCGTGCTGACCGTGCACGTCAAATCACTCGTGCATTCGTTCCTGCATTTGACGGTTTTGAGCGTGCAGCATTCCCAGCAATTAACTTTGTGATGCTGACTCAATACGCGGCTGATATCCCTCTAGCTATCGCATTCCCACCTGCGTCTCTAGAAAACACTTACGGTGAGTGGCTATCTAAACAAGGTCAAACTCAGCTACGTATCTCTGAAACAGAGAAATACGCACACGTGACTTTCTTCTTCAACGGTGGTGTTGAGAACGAATTCGAAGGCGAAGAGCGTCAATTGGTTGCTTCACCAAAAGTTGCAACGTACGACATGCAGCCTGAAATGAGCTCTCCAGAACTAACAGAGAAGATGGTTGCGGCTATCAAGTCTGGTAAGTTCGATACCATCATCTGTAACTACCCGAACGCAGATATGGTTGGTCACACTGGCGTTTATGAAGCGGCTGAGAAAGCAATCGAAGCTCTAGATGAAAGCGTGGGTAAAGTGGTTGAAGCAATCAAAGAAGTTGGCGGTCAACTATTGATCACTGCGGACCACGGTAACGCGGAAATGATGATCGACCCTGAAACTGGCGGCATCCACACTGCTCACACTAACCTACCAGTGCCTCTAATCTATGTAGGTGACAAAGCGGTTGAATTCAAAGAAGGCGGTAAACTGTCTGACCTTGCACCAACCATGCTTTCTCTAGCTGGTCTAGAAATCCCAGCAGAAATGACGGGTGAAGTATTAGTTAAATAAATAATTAACTAACGGCTCCGAATGACAAAAGCCCGAGTTTAAACTCGGGCTTTTTTGTATCTGGCAATAAGGGCTGGTCTGTAAGGTTACTGAACCAAAATGCCCGCACCAATCACAGCTAGGGCTGCGCCCAACCATGCAAATCGGTTTGGTCGGCGTTTAGTGTAAATCCAGAGCAGTGGTAGCAACATAATTGGCGTGGTTGAAGATAGAAGTGCAACCATACCTACATTTCCTTCTTGCAGTGCGTATAAGATTAGCGTCATGCCGACGGCCATCGCCAAGAAACCATTAAGCGCAGTAATACCAAATATGCGCCAAGTAATGTGTTGCGTCGAGCGAGCGACTTTGACTCCTAGAATTAACAACATGCTGTGGGCGAAAAAGGCACTGATCATTCGAATAGCAGAAGCCGCAACTGGGTCAATACTGGTTTGCATTACTGGCTTGGCGATGATGCCGCCCAATGCTTGGCACATTGCTGCGGTTAAGCCAAGTCCAATACCCACCCAGATGTTACCTTTAATGTCTTCCAAGACGTTATTCACTTGACCTCTTCGGCCAAAGAATATCGCCATCACCACGCCGCTAAATACCAATGATGCGCCCAGTAGTTCTATTGTGGTCATGACTTCGCTAAATAAGAAGTAGCCCAAGATGGCAGAGAACACGGCGTGGCAAGAGAAGAGTAACCCGGCTTGTCTTGGCCCCATACGATTCAAACACGCGAATAGAGCGGTATCGCCAATAAAAATACCAATCAGTCCTGAGGCCATCATTGGCGTTACATGTTCCCAAGAAACCGTTAACCAGCCGCCAGTTATCCAGGCCATTGTTGATAAGATCACGGCTGTGCAGCCCATACGCCAGCGGCTGTAAGAAAATGCGCCTAGGTGTTGTGCAGGAATGACCGAAATTAGGCTAGAAACTGCCCACAGAAAAGCGGAGCATAAAGCAAGCCATTCGTAACCCATGATGTGTCGACGTCCTTGTAGAGTAGAGGAGTCTTAATATGCACGAAATTTATGGGATGTAAAAGCCGCTCTGTAAGGGCAGTAGCTGGAGAGCAGCTCCATGACAACACGCTTTTTCATGGAGCTCTTCGATTAAAACAGTACCAAAACTGCGCCATACACGATAAGTAGACCAATCAAACCAAGAATCAGCCCCACTTTCGCCATGTCTTTGCTCTCGATGAGGCCTGTTGAATAAGCCAAAGAGTTTGGTGGTGTGGAAACCGGTAAGATCATGCCAAGTGATGCGGAGAAGGCGACGACAACAAGTAAACCTTGTAGGCCACCAACCGCAATAAGGCTTGGCATGGATGTACCAATAGCGGCAGCAATAGGCATCAATAAGTTTGCTGTTGCGGTATTAGACATAAAGTTCGCCATTAACCAACACACTACTGATAGGGCTAAAACAACGGCAAATGGTGATAGCAGGCTGTAATCAATGGCGTGCGCTAATGCTTCGGCTAAGCCCGTTTTGTCTAAGGCAATGCCAATTGCTATACCACCGGCAACTAGCCATAAAACATCCCAGTTAATCAGCTTGAGTTCTTCTTTGCCCATAATGCCCGTTAAGGTGAAGACCGCAAGCGGGATAATCGCAACAACATACGTGTTCATGCCGTGCACTTTTGTCGTCATCCAAAGCACAATGGTTAGTGCAAAAGTGATGTAGACGACGATCGCGCGCCAGCTCCTTTTGAATGTACCATCTAGCTTTAGTTTCATTTCTGGTTCGCTAGACGGAAACAGCTTTTGCAACAAGAACCAAGCTACAGTGAGTTGTACCAACACAAATGGTAGACCCATTGTCATCCACGATAGGAAGTCTATCGCGTTTTCCCCAGTGAGATATTGAAGCGCTATCGCATTAGGTGGCGTGCCTATCGGAGTCGCAATGCCGCCTGTATTCGCGGCAATTGGAATGCACAGCACCAGCGCTTTAATCCCTAAATCCCCTTTAGGTGCTGAAGCGACGATGGGGCCAAGCAGGGCTAGCATCATCACGGTCGTGGCAGTATTGGACATAAACATTGAAAAAACGGCGGTAATTAACATCAAGCCCAGCATGATGAACTTAGGTTGGGTGCCGAATGGTTTTAATAGTACTCGGGCGAGGTTGTTGTCGAGCTCGTATTTGGAAGCCGCAATCGCGAGAGCAAAACCACCCATAAAAAGAATAATGATCGGTGAAGAGAAGGCCGAGAAAATATCGGTGTAAGCAATTAACTCTCCTAAATCATGCCCCGCTGGTGGATTGCGAAATAGATGCAAACCTTTATCCGATATCATGATCAGTTCAAGAGCGATAATAAAAATGGACGTAGCAAAAACGGGAACCGGCTCGAGAACCCAAAGTAGGGCAGCAAGAAGAAAAATAGCCAACAGGCGATGCTGAATTAAAGTGAGATCGTCAATAGGAATAGCATCGATCGGCATCATCAAAACACCAAGCGGAATTAAAAAGCACACCAGCAATTTCGCCAACGTGTTTACACTCATCTTTGGCATTGGCTGCCCCTCTAAATATTCATTCTAAGCGCAGGATAATTGATTGTGGAATGAGGGTCTTAGAGGCAGGTATGAGTTTGAGAAATAGAGGCTAAATTTCGAACGGAGTTTTGCTTTTTATCAATAAAAAGAGCCCTTAATAAAGGGCTCTTTAACGGAGTTTTGCTTATTTTTTCAAGGCGTAAGGTGTGCCCATAACGGTTGGCTTACCGTTTTCCATGCTTGCGTCAAACTCAATCGCGTCTTTGGCAAACAGGTTAATAACAGTAGAACCCAGTTTGAAGCGGCCCATCTCTTCGCCTTTTTTCAAGATCACGGCCTTGTCACCCTCTGCTGGGTAATCCCATTTGTAGACAGTGTTTCCACGAGGCGGAGTGATCGTGCCAGCCCATACTTGCTCAATGCTACCAACAATTGTCGCACCAACAAGCACCTGTGCCATTGGACCAAACTCAGTATCGAAGATACACACCACACGCTCGTTACGTGCAAATAGGTTCGGTACGTTTTCTGCTGTCAGAGGGTTTACTGAGAACAGGTCACCTGGTACGTAAATCATTTGGCGCAGAGTGCCGTCACATGGCATGTGTACACGGTGGTAATCGCGCGGAGATAGGTACAATGTTGCAAAAGAACCATCTTTAAATTCGTCAGCTAAATTCGCGTCACCGCCCAGCAATTCTTGTGCTGAGAAGTGATGACCTTTTGCTTGGATAAGTTGACCATCTTCAATAGGGCCAAACTGGCTAACACAAGCGTCGGCTGGATGAGTGATGACGTTTTCGCCTTCAGAAATTGGGCGTGCGCCTTCTTTTAGCTCACGAACGAAAAACTCGTTGAACGTTTTAAAATGCTTAGGATCTGAGTGCTTTGCCTCATCCATATTCACATTGTATTGTTTGATAAACCAACGAATAACTGCTGTTGTTAGACCGCCAGCTTTTGCTGAAGCCAGTTTACCCATTAGGCGAGTGAGGCCGTGTTGTGGGATCCAGTACTGCAGTCCAACTTTAAACTTGTCCATCTTTAATTCCGATACTTCTGTTAGATTCGCGCTTTAGGGCGCGTGATGTTACTGAAATTTAATTTGCTTGTCAGTATTAGGTGAAGACTTTTTACACAGTTACAGCCTTAACTCAATTACAGATCGGCTTTTTTATTACGTGAATACTGACGATTTGCTTTGTTTTCAACCATGCTTTCCAAAATGCGATGATAGTTTTCAAAGCGAGTTTCGTTAATTTCCCCGTTCTCGACAGCTTCGCGTAGAAGGCAGCCTGGGTCATCATTGTGTTTACAATCTCGGAACTTGCAACCGCCTAAATATGGTCGAAATTCAACGAATGCTTTTGTTACTTCTTCTGCTTCCAAATGCCAAAGACCAAATTCACGTACTCCAGGTGAGTCGATCAAATCGCCACCCGTTGGAATGTGGTATAAACGTGCAGCCGTCGTGGTGTGTTGGCCCAAGCCAGAGTTCTCAGAGACTTCGCCTTCTTCCACTTCGCTCTCTAGTTCCGGCATTAACGCATTGACTAAGCTGGATTTCCCTACGCCTGATTGACCAACAAAGATGTTAATTCGATCACGCAGTAGGGTTTCTAGTTCAGCAATGCCTTCTCCAGACTTCTTGCTGACCAGAAGCACTTTATAGCCAATACGTTCATATTCTTTGAGCCATTCTTCATACATTGCACGGTCATCGGCTTCTAGAAGGTCGACCTTATTTAAGACCAACAATGGCGCAATATTCAGTGTTTCTGATGCAACGAGATAGCGGTCAATAATATTTAGCGATAGCTCTGGTAATACCGAAGAGACAATGACCATTTGATCAATATTGGCTGCAACGGGTTTTAGACCATCGTAATAATCTGGACGAGTGAGCACTGAAGAGCGAGGTTCTACCGCTTCAACAACACCAGAGATGCCCGCCATAGACTCCAATCCTTCGCGCCATAAAACACGATCGCCAGATACTAGAGACTCAATACCACGGCGGAGGTTACAGCGTTGAATTTCGCCTGTTTCAAGGTCTTCAATGTCCGCGTGCTGACCAAAACGAGTGATCACGAGACCTTGCTTGCTGGCGCCTAGCATGTTTTCATCCCACTGGATGGAATCTTCTTGCTTC
Source organism: Vibrio sp. 1731 (assembly GCF_033339955.1). Classification (NCBI taxonomy): domain Bacteria; kingdom Pseudomonadati; phylum Pseudomonadota; class Gammaproteobacteria; order Vibrionales; family Vibrionaceae; genus Vibrio; species Vibrio sp. 1731. The sequence continues at coordinate 65,553 of NZ_JAWOVO010000026.1, forward strand.
TTCAAACGCTTTTGTTGGTTGCTACGTACGCGTCGCACCTGACCTTTGGTTAACTTTTTCTTCTTTGCCACAATTCTGTACTTTATGTGAATTTACTCAAACGGTTGAGCCGTACTCTTGGCTCCGTGTATGAGTATCGTGTTTCTCGTATTTTGAGGTATAGTACCTCTTTTATCGATAAACAAATAGGCGGCGTAACCATGTCCTTTAGCGATCAAAACCTAATTTGGGTTGATTTAGAGATGACAGGGCTTGATCCTGAAACGCACAAAATCATCGAAATTGCTTCTATTGTCACGGATAGCGAACTAAATATTTTGGCTGAAGGTCCAGTGTTAGCGATTCATCAGCCGGAAGAAGAACTGGCGAAAATGGACGACTGGTGTACTAATACGCATACGGCAAGCGGTTTGGTGGAGCGCGTTCGAAACAGTCAAATCTCAGAACAAGACGCAGTCGCACAAACCATTGAATTTTTAGAAAAATGGGTGCCAAAAGGGGCGTCGCCAATATGTGGTAACAGCATTGGGCAGGATCGCCGCTTTTTATACAAGCATATGCCTGAGTTGGAAGAGTTCTTCCATTACCGATATGTTGACGTTAGTACTCTTAAAGAACTAGCACGTCGCTGGCAACCTGAGGTGCTAAATGGGTTCACAAAACAGGGAACACATTTGGCCTTGGACGACATTCGTGAGTCCATCGCAGAACTTAAGTACTATCGAGGTACTATTTTCAAGATTTAACTGTTAAGGTTGCGATCCAAATTGTTGTAATTTATATCGCTTTTGATTGCTTTTTCGTCGTTCAGTAAAAAAATAAAGTTTTTTTGAAGGAAGGACTTGCATCACAAAAAAATGCTCTTATAATTCGCAGCCCTAAACAGCGGAAACGTTGTTGATGCGACACTAGCTCAGTTGGTAGAGCGCAACCTTGCCAAGGTTGAGGTCACGAGTTCGAACCTCGTGTGTCGCTCC
>NZ_JAWOVO010000027.1:0-56466 GCF_033339955.1 Vibrio sp. 1731
GGTAAGCAGAGTTTTTGAAATGTAAGGCCTTTGAATAAGACAAAAGGCTGCCTCATCGCTAACTTTGCAACAGTGCCTTTTCAACACAAGCGTGATCATCGGTGCATCCGCACCCTATACATTTAGCAGTGAGCATAAGCGCCTCCCCAAGTAAATTAACAACATCATAGTATCATTATGTGATGCTGTAAATATTAAAAAGAAAGCGGCCATAGCCGCCCTTCCGAAGTAATTTTCCTTTAGTGGTTGTCTTGGCCCTGTTTCCAAGCGACGAATGCCTGCACTAGCGGTACGCCATCATCACTCAAGGCATTCCCTTCTATCCATCCGCCTCGTATGACGACAGACTGCCCTGATTCCAAGCCAAAAGGTTCCCACTCAGAAGCCACCGGGGAACCGTCCACCAGCAGGTCGAGATCTTCAATCCATTTATCCCGGCCATCCAGAGTTTTCCAAACTGAGTCATCGACCCAAAAGGCCTTGATTTGTTCTGGTGTGGCATTGGTCCAATCGTTGTCTTTCCCGTCAGCAAGTGAAAGTACAGAGTCAACCGTTTGCTGCCAGTTCGGCCAATCTTCTTCGACAACAACGCAAGTAAGCGAGCTCTTGCCATTTGCTCTGCGGCCATCATCAACCTTCCGGATCAGCCTTTCCAGTGTCGCCAGCTCCTCATCGCAGAGCACGGCCTGTGCATCGCTTATCTTTGCCACGAAGTAACGTGCTTCAAGCATCGACATAATTATTTTCCTCCCCAGGGCACAAGTTTTGTCGAATATCCAAGCATTAGTGGGTGCTTCGGGTCCCCCGAACCAGTCACGCCAAATGCCAATACCGGCTTCCCAGATGCAACGAGCTGCTCTAAAAGCCTGTCCAAATGAACATGCAAAGACTTAGGCAGCTTAGTTCGGCTCCCCCAGCAGGGCACCAAGACATCAGCATCCCGAATAATCCTTTCCAAGTGGATTTCATTTTCAGGCCCGACAGGATCAACCGCCGTAGCCAGCTCTCGAACGTCGGTCGCCCGAAAAGCAAAAGCATTACCGACTATGAATCGCCTCCCTCCGTTGACCTTGGTAAACCCTATCCACTTTCTGACCGTGTGATCGTCCTCGGTGGCCGTGGCCGTAGAGCCGTTTACACCAAAATAACCGAACACAAGGCCTTCGGGTTGCACATCCCTTTCCAGACGGTATCTGTACATGCCGCACTTGCTGATAATTGCACTCAAAGTGTCACCTCTTTTTGAATGAAAAATGCCCTTTCACAGTTGCATTTTTTAATGCTGTGATAGGATAAAAGTGTAAGTTGAAAAGGAGAGATGACCATGAAACATGTACTGAATATCGCGCTGATGGCTGTTGTTATTCTTGGCCTGGCTATGCTTGAGGCCACCAACTGGGGTTACGCAGTGCTGGCTATCCCGGCAGTGATTTGGGCCAAGTCGGTGCTCAACCTTCTGCACAAACTGCCGGTTCTGGCTGCTGCTTTTTGGATTCTGGTTGCTGTTTTCGCGTGGCAAGCGGCACTTGTTGGTATCCTGTTCTATGGCGTACTTGCGACCCCTAAAGCGCCAGCAAACACCAATGGCAAGAAAAGCCGAAAAGCCAATCTGATGGGCACTTACAGCTACGACTTTAAAACCGGCGAATGCTTTAGCTAAGACTGGCTCCACGGTTATTTCTCCTCAGCCTTCCTGATGGGCGCTCTCAGCGCTCTCAGGACAGCTTCTTCAAGAGCTGCGGCCCCTGCCCTATCACGTCGCTTTGTTAATGCCCCATATTGCTTCCTGATGGGTAGCATCAGCTCTTCGAGTTCATTGCGCTTCCTATCGTCGGCTTCAAGTTTCTCGCTTCGCGCCAAGGCTTCGGCTTGCTCGCTTTTTGCTTGCCACTCTATCTTGTCGCCTTGCACTTCCCATGCTTTAACGTAATGAGCATCATCCAGACCTTTTGCTCCGTTGTCCGAAAACGAGGCCCCTGAGTAAATGCCACCGACAACCCAGCGCCTTTTGCTTTTTCCCTTTGAGAAATACATCTCACGGCCTAAAACACCATCGCGCAAAGTGGCTACCGAGATAAATAGCCCAGCGTCCCCTTTCCTAAAGCCGCAGAACACAAACTCAAGCGGTTCGTATAAATCACTCATGCTGATCACTCCGAAGAACAGACAAGACCTTCTCAGCTCGCTCCTGGAGGTCTATGAGTTCGGCAGCATCATTACCGCTCAATGACATGTCCCCGCCATAGAGGCGATACTCAACGCTGTCCATCGCCTGGCGAAGCAATCCTAGAAGAGCATTCACGTTTGCCGGTGTTGATAGGGCGACGGCTTCACCTTTCAGCTCACGTCCATTAAATTCCGACCACTCGGCTATGCCTGTCAGTTCGCAACAATTTGAGCAGGACATACTGGCAACATTCTGGGGATCGTCTGGACAGTGTTCATTGATGACAAAGTTCATCTCGTCACTGCCGCACTTTCCACAAATGATGTGTACTTTTTTGCCCATGCTGCTGCCCTTAGTGGAGAGTCTGCTCTTCCACAACAATCATCCCGTCAACCAAGCTGATTGTGGCGGGACCGCAGTTACCCAGCACCTCAGCTTTGACTCCGTTGTTCAACGCGACATAAAGCCGTCTCGCCCCGTTGGTGACGCGGATGCCTTTCTGGTCGAGTTGTTCAAGCATTTCTTCGTAGGTAATTTTTTCGTCCATCAGTTCTCCTCAGCAAGGATCTCGTCGATGAGGTTCTTTGCTATCAATCTGGCATCCAAAGGGACAGCCAGGCTGTCAATTCTGCCTCTTTCATGGGCAACAATGAGTTGCGCCTTCCAAGCTATCCCGGAAAGAGAAGCATCAGGTTCTTTACCTGAGCTTCTCATACATCTTGCGTTTCGGTACGCCGCCAGCCACTCAGGTCTGGTTGAGTTATAACGCCCAAGGCCAGCTTTTCGTTGGAAGCACATTCATCGCGCACCTTTACAGATTCATTTTATGATACTGTAAACAATAAAAAGACACCTTGCAAGACTTTCACATGTGAAAGTTTTCTGGTTTACATCTGCTCGCTTGGATCAAACCCCAAAGCCTTGCACACGTCATCCAGGTCATCGAGCGTGAAGAATCCCAGCGTCAGTTCCCCGGAGCGCTTCGCGGGGTTATAGCGAACTTTGATAGGCCTACCCGTAGCATCGCTCATCAGGGTCTCCAGGCGCTTAATGTCTGCATCCCTGTCCACTTCTTTGCCCTTCGCTATCGCCTCAAATTTATGAACCGGTGTCCTGGTATGCAGGAGATCCCTCAGGAGCTTTTCTCTCTTGCTGAAAGGTAACTTAGCCACGGCCCTCACATGCCCCAGGGTGATCTTGCGTGGATTTCTGAGCCAGAGTGTTAGCTCTTCCTCCGATAGCGTACCGGCGCGTTTCAGGTGTGTAACCGTATAGACCTTCTCAATACCCAGATCCTCTCTGATCTGACTGTTTGAACGCCCCTCTCCGCTTAGGAACGCGACCACATAGGCCTTTTCTGCATCAGTCATGCCTGGATGCTGGTGGTAGTAGTCAATGGCTTCTCTTGCATCGAGCAGTAGGGGTAGGTTGTTCATTCAGGACACCTTTTAGTCACATGACTATATCGAGGCTTATTCTACCCCCTATTTTAGTCACATGACTACTTACTGACATTTCGGCCCCCATCGCCGCCGATTTTTCTTGATTATAGGTTTGAATCTATATAGGATTGCACCTATATTAAGTAAGGAGAAATCATGTGGGTCATCGAGACAACCGACACCTTTGATGAGTGGTTCGATGCTCTGGATGATACCGATAGAGCAAACGTGCTGGCTTCGATGATGGTGCTGCGAGATAGAGGCCCCATGCTGTCGAGGCCATACGCGGATACTGTTAACGGTTCATCCTACAGCAACATGAAAGAGCTTCGGGTCCAAAGCAAAGGAGATCCTATCAGAGCGTTCTTTGCGTTCGATCCAAAGCGTAAGGGGATTCTTCTCTGCGCCGGTAACAAGACCGGGGACGAGAAAAGGTTTTATGAAGTAATGATCCCAATTGCAGACCGTGAGTTTGCGGCGCACTTGGATAAATTGAAGAAGGAGTGACGTTATGGCAAGAACTCTTGACCAAATGCTGGCAACAGAAAAGCCTGAGGTTGTTGCCAAAGCACAGAAAGCGGCCACTGAGATGTTACTGAACATCCACTTGGCAGAGCTTCGTGATCGCATGAACCTTACCCAGGGGGAAATTGCTGCATCTCTGGGTGTGAGACAGCCGACAGTCTCCGAGATGGAAAAACCTGGACGAGATCTCAAGCTGTCGTCCATTAAGCGGTACGTTGAGGCCTCCGGTGGCAAGCTACGCCTCGATGTTGAACTTCCGGACGGCACCCACTACGGCTTTGCCGTTTAACTCGATACGCCCCGTTATGGGGCGTATTACTTCTCTTGCTCTTCTTCCAGCCGTTTTCGGTATATCTCTCCTGCACGTTCCCTGCCATCGTCGGTCAGCCTAAAGGCCAGCTTTAGAGAAGCATTCCGGTACTTGTTCAACAGGCCGTTCTCCACCAGCGTGTGGCATGACGTTCGGAAGTTCGTTCCATGAATACCGCTCTGGCGAGCTGAATTGATCATCTCCAGTATTTTTACACCTGGTACAGGCTCGGCTTTTCCACCGGCCTCAATTGCGTATAGAATGAACAAAACGTCTTTTTGAGTTGACGACAATCTCATCCCTTCCCCTTATTCATGTCTGATATGAATAAGGCTCCCACGAAGGAGCCTTATGTAAACCTTATTCATGTGTCACATGATTAAGATCTAGTTCACGGAGTCTTTCAACCCCTTACCAGCTTTGAACCCAGGAATGTTGGCCGCCGCGATCTGGATGTTCTCTCCAGTCTGGGGATTCCGCCCGGTTCGCGCTGCGCGTTCCTTAACGTGGAAAGTACCAAACCCAGTGAGCGCTACTGTCCCACCCGCTTTAAGCTCCTCTGTCACTGAGTTGATCAGCGCATTTACCGCAGCTTCGGCCTTTGCTTTGCTAATGTCAGCGTCTTCGGCCACTTTCATAATCAGTTCACTTTTGTTCATCGTTATTCCTGTTTGTTTTCTTGGTTACTGTTTACACCTGCATACTCTGGGGTGTGGTTAGTGCTTTCTTCGCCACTCCCAAGGGGGAGTTCTCTCCGATTCCGGTAATGCCCAGAGACCTCGCTTATCGGCTTTGGCTTCGGCCTCCAGCTTGAACAGCTCCGGTGTTTTGGCGTACTGCCGGTACACCCACGCACTCCCAGAACGGACCATTTCGGCATTGACCCATTTGCCATCGACATAAAGGTTGGCGACCAGACGGCCATAACGGTCTTTGTCGATTTGCTCGACTTTAATCATTCGACCAAACACCAGATCGGACAACGCCTGTTTCGCCTTTGAGCCGTAGGGTTGTTTCTTCTCTGGGGTGTCGATTTCCGCCAGCCTTACCCGGTACTGGATTTTGCCGCTCCGGCAATCTTTCCCGGAGTCACAGCTTTGTTCAGTCAGGACCTTGACCGTATCACCGTCAGACACCCCCACAACCTTCGCAGTAAAGGTTTCTGCCCATACCTGAGGGGCCACCACCAGCATGGCTACCAGGAACGCTGAAACCCCCGTATTTTTCACAAAACCTAACCTCATAATCACTCCATCCAAATTACTTTTTTTTCCCAGCCGGTAGAGCCTTGGCCCAACAGAGCCTTGTTTCATCCACCTTGCTGTCTACGATTCGACAGGCATCCCAGTTAAGAGATGACCAGTGAGCAATGGCAGAGGCCAACCAGTACCACGGTGCCGTAAACACCGGCTGGCCCCCTTCCTTCGTTTTAAATACCTGGTATCGCATGTTGATCCTCCTGTTTGGGTGAGGCTTAGGCCTCGTAATAGAAATTTTTTGTGTCCGGATAGGGTTTAAAGCAATGAGCCGTGGCTCTCCCCAGGGAAAGCACTGAAGCCTCAGCTTCCGGCGCTTCCTCAGTGTCTTCACGAAATTCCCCGCCAAGTTGCTTCACCCATTCGGCAGCGAGCTGCACACCTTCATCAAAGGGAACTTTGTTCTTTTGAAGCACATCCAGATAGGAAAGCAGCAAGCAGTGAGGCGTAATGACGGCGGTGTTCCAATCGGTTGCGAGCCGTGTTTCGTCCATATCTGCATACCAGGCATCAACCTGATGTTTCAATCCGATCTCGGCCATCATGCCGTGCTTACCGGCGACCTTTCTGCCTTCCTCTACCACATCAACCGGGGCGTCCCAGTAGAGGACTCCCCCGTCCGCTTCTTGGGTCGCACAGGTTGCACCTTGCGGCCAATGCCTCCGTTCCATAACGAGCTCGCAGAGCGTTTGGTTGCCTACAGGAGCCTTGTAGTCCTCATCGAGATTCACCACGATGGTTTCCGGCTCCTGTTCAACCGGTGGCAGGTATCTGGCGACCAGAGGCATTGTCAAAATCACAGCCCCATCCATGTGAAAGGATGTTGGAGCCTTCACTATTCGGTCCATTACCCAGCACCAAGCATGAAGCAACCGATCCTCTACCTTGTCGTCAGCCTCAATCTCTTGAACGAACTGGTTGAAACGAACCTGACTATCCAGAAACAGGCCTGTGCTCTGACACTTATCGCTGATCGTATGAATGAGCTCCGCCTGCTCCAGAAGCATTTCTCGGGTGACTTCCTCCACATCACCAAATGCGTCAAACAACTTTGTCATGTAGTCACGAATTTGCATGTTCTTCCCCCTCGGCATCGAATTGCTTTGCAAGCTCAGGATCACCGGCCCAGCGAAGGGCGTCTCCCATATGCGTGAAAGCGCGTTTATTGTTATCCTGCTTATTCACCCTGACCGGCGTCTTTTGGTCACGAGGCTGTAGTAGCCAGTACCCGGCCTCTTCCCTGATTAGTTCTGCGGCCACCAGAAAGCCGTTCTTCGTTGCAATGATCATCATCAGCTCCCGTGGTTAAGCCAGTAGGCATAGATAGTGATGGCAAGGCCTCCCGCGAGCACAATGACTGCGGCGGTACGCTGGACCCACTTCGATGCACCAAACCGCGCCAGGTGTCTCCCCAGGAACTGGAAAGGTGCTGTCTTTCCGATAGCGCGAATCACCCAGGAGATTGCCAACAGAAGGATGGCTGTGGCCGGGTATATACCAACCCCTAAGAGATTCATCTCTCCGACCGCGAGCTGATAGATGAATGCCAACAGCATGGCTACCGCAGTCAATACAGCTACAACCTTGGTCCCGTTTCGCCAGTCCCACGCTCGACGTGCGTCACTGGTAAAACTCACCATCGAGACAAGGAACGGCATAAATGGCAGGTTCATGCTGGTGGGTTTATCCATGAATGCGTCAAGACCCACAAACATGGCCGTCATCACCACATAGAACAACAGGGCGGGGACAAGCATGTCGCGTAAAGACCGAACCTGGTTGGCGTTCGCGTTTTGAGTATTCGTCGTCATTGTGTTTGCCCCTTCAACATTCCCCATAGCTGACGGTGAAGATCAGCGATTACCTTGTACGTCCCCTTCACTGCTGGTTGCTCAAGGGTCTTGAGCATCCACAAAGCAATAAACAGGCTGGAAAGCAGTGCCACCACCAACTGGATGTTGTGGCTACTCAAATAGACGGCATAGCCGTTTAGGCAGGCACTCAATAGCAACCAGACCCTGGCCGTCATCAGCCCCCAGCGGTGATAGGTCACGAGCAGGTAGGCTGTTACGACAGAACAGAGTGTCATGGCACCAGAAGTGGCTAGGTAAACGACCCATGTACTGGCCTCGCCAGTGACGTAAGTGCCACCAACGGAGAAGGACAAGCCAAAGATCCAAATTGCTGCATTCCGGAGTAGGGCATCAACAATGATGTAACTAGCAGCGAGATTGATAATTCCGCGTTTTAGCATTACCCCCTCCCGTTATTCTGATACCTGCCCAGCTCAGCTCTGAGCCTATTAATTTCTTCCGTGGCTTCGGCCAACTGCTCCCGATACTTCTTGAACTGCTGATATGAATGCCAGGACTGTCCTTTCGATACTGACTTCGTGATGGCGGCGACCTCATCCGGCGTCAACCGGGTGAGCTGCTCTTCCGGATAGATCAGGATGGTGTTGCTGTCCCAGTCAAAGCCTGCGTGAATAGCTTTCACCCCCACTGTAGGGGTTCCACCAATCCCACCTGGCTGGTGGATGACAAGCCTCAAAGGCGCTGAGGCCTTGTGTGGATGAAGGCTATCGAGAGCCTCTTTTGCTTCTTGTAACTCCATAGATTCACCTCATAGTGAAATCAGGCCCCGGAGAGCCTGACTTTCACATGTGAAAGTTAATTTGCCTTCTGCTGTCTGGCAGAAACCCTCAAGGCCAGCGCCTTTTGCATGTCGGGCTGCTGGAAACGCACCTTGGTCCGATCAGGCCAACTGTCCATTTCATTGCACCGCAGGGTGTCTATGGCCGCATCACGGTAAACCTGATAGAAGTCGGTTCCACCTATGGAGTTAATTGCCATCATGGCGGCAAACATCGGGTTACTGTTCATGACGCTTGTAAGAGTCTCGGGGGTCATTGGGGTGTCGCATGACTTGTTGAGGGCAACCAGCAGGTCATTACCAACCAGGGCACAGGCAGCGCATACCTGTTTGGTATCATCCAAGGCCTTCGCGTATTCGTTGTTTGGCTGAGGGACGCTTGAGCAAGCCGACAGGACAAGCAGCCCCGCCAGAAGGCATCCCAATTTAGTTGTAATCTTGATCATCAGTTCTCACTCCACTTTCACATGTGAAAGTTTTTATTGGTTCGCGGAGTCGTCTTGTTGCGACTCAATCATCATTTTTCGCATCACGGCCATGATGGCTTGCGCCGGTTGAGCGCCGCCGAGAAGCTGGCTCTTGCCGGTATGGTTGTCCACTACAAAAGTGGCTGGTGTCCCGTTGACGCCATAGCTCTTGGCTTTCTGGATGTCAGCTTCAACCTTGTCTTCGTACTTTCCTGAGCCGAGGCACTCCCGGAACGCATCCAGATCAGCACCAACACCAGTGACAACAGAGGCCAGGTCAGCAACACCGCCACCATTCCCCTGGGTATGGTGGAAAATGTCGTTAACGAAGACCCAGAAGCCACGGTTGCCCTTCTGCTCAGCAATACATTCAGCGGCCAGAGCTTCCTTGTGAGCTGCCGGGTTATGGAAATCGAGAGGCATGTGCTTCCACTGCCAATTCACATTGCCTTTGCTGGCATCCACAATTTGTTTGGGTGTGTCGTGGAATCGCTTGCAGAATGGGCACTCCATATCGGAGAACTCCACCAGCGTGAACCGAGCACCAAGGTCCCCGTAGATGTGTTTGCCTTCTTCGACCTTCTCAGGTGCTGCCTCGAACTGGGCATACTTCTGATCGATGTCGGCTTGTTGTTTCTGCGCGACAAACTTGTTGATGCTTTCGGCCACAGCAGCTTCAAACTCTGCCTTGCTTTTGAAGGTGACGCCTTCGGCATCCTTCACCTGGTTGACCGTAGACTTCACGTTGGCGATCTCTTGCGCCAGATCCTTCTCTTTCACGAACTGGTAGATCCCGAACCCGGTTCCTACGAGCCCCAAAAGAATGGCGGCAACAACCCCGAGACGTAGTGATTTGGTACTTTGTTCTGTCATATCAAACTGCTCCTATCAGTAAACTTTCACAGCGCTGAGTTCTTGCACGAAGGAACTGGCTTCGAGCTTCGCTCGTTGGGTCAGTCGCCGGATGATGTCTTCGGTTGGTGTGTAGTCCACCAAGTTGCTCTGGTGGATGACGTCTCGCGCCACGGAGTTCAAACTACCCAGGCCATCAATCAGCCCAATGTCTTTGGCCTGCTCCCCGTTCCAGAGCAATCCAGAAAACACCTCTGGGTCGTCTTTCAGTCGATCACCCCGCCCAGCCTTCACTCGTTCGATGAACTGCTGGTGGGTTTTCGATAGAACGCCCTCCCAGAATTTCTTCATGTCAGAGGTAAGAGGGGAGAATGGGTCGAGAAGCGCTTTGTGCTCTCCGGAAGTGATAGCCCGGCGCTCGATGCCGAGCTTGTCCATCAAGCCGGTGAATCCAAACCCCGAGCTGATGACGCCGATAGAACCGACAAGGCTGGCGCGGTCAGCATAGATTTCATCCGCAGCAGAGGCGATGTAGTAACCGCCAGAGGCACCGATGTCATCAATGATGGCGTAGACCTTTTTCTCCGGATGAAGGGCTCGCTGCGCCTTCACTTCGTCATAAATCCGTCCTGCTTGAACCGGGCTACCGCCAGGGCTGTTTATGCGAAGCACGATAGCTTGTGAGTTCGGGTTGTCGAATGCAGCTTGGATGGACGGGATAAGGTGATCAGCATCGGCCAGAGTGCCAGCAGCAATTTCACCACGGATGTTGATATACGCGGTGTGAGGGGCTCCTGCCTTGGCGCTTTGCCACGGCATCCCACCCGGATTAGATGCCAAAATGATGAAGCCGATCATGAGAAGCACGAAACCAGATGCGCGAAGCACACGCAACATGGTCCGCCAGCGCCGGTCTTTCACCTGCTCTTTATGCAGGGTGAACATGTACTTCTCAATGAGTTCTTTCTCCCAGGGGATCTCTTTGTTTTCTGCCATTAGTTTTTCCTTTTGCATGTTTCGATTATCAGTCCCCAGAACTCTTCATCAGCGCTATCAGCCCGGTCTTTGACTTTCTGGTAAACAAGGTTGGTGTTGAGCTGATGCTCACGACAGAACTGAGCAATGTTGCTGTAGGTCCTGTCCAGATAGGTGAAGGGTTTCCCTTTACCTTTTTTCTTGGCGAGGATGAGCTTCCACTCATCATTGGAGAGTTTGTCTGCGGCCTTCCCGGTGTCCGCAATGCGCCTACGCACCGTTACCGGATCAAGTCCATGTGCTCTGGCTATGCTGGCAACGCAGTTGAACTTCCGACCGTCAATCATGACAGTAGGCAAATCACCAGCGGCAGCCTCCTTGAATCGGAAACCTCTGTAACCTGGTTTGAAGATCCCAGGAGCAAGTTGCTCACGGAACTCGATTGCTTGTTCTGACCTGACAAACTTGCTGTCGATTTTGCCGAGCATGTACTTAGCCCGAGCGATTACCTGGTAAAGCGTCTTCTCCAGGAGCATGGCGTCAGCAGCTCGACTCGGAAGACCTATGTCGTCTTCTTGCTCGATACCCAACATTTCTGCATGGCTGGAGCCTTCTGCATGTCGGAAACAGCCGTCGTACTCAAAAAGAAAGGAGGCCAAACCTCCTCTCAGCTTTGCTTTGAACCGGGTGTTGGCCGCGTTCTCTGGCGCTGGTGCCAGCTCGGACACTTCAAGCCCTAAATTTGCGGCCAACTTCCGCAGGTCTTCCTCTCCAATTCGGCATCCAGGCTGCATAACCTGCGCCAGAGCAGATTCATCAGCACATCCGCGTTCTTTCAGCTCAGCCAAGAGGTAGGGAACTCGTACTACCCCCATAAGCTCAAGCTCCCTGAATCGCGTGGACCACCAGCTCACAGAGTTTCCCGTACACAGGAGCAAGGCAGAGTGAAGCCATCACCATGCCAAAGGCTTTCGATGGAGCCTCTTTGGCGAACTTGGTCAACCACGGCATCATGCCGCACAGAGCAGCAACCATAGCGCCAGCCACCCCCAGGGAAGGGAATGCCATCACTTGGGCCAGAATGAAGAAACACTGGGCGTATGCCGCATGGGTCATCGCCTTCTTATCTGCTGCCGTGAACTCCACGGCATCTACGCTTTTGACTTTTTCCATCACATTGTCCTCATGCAACATCAGGTTTTCCGAAAAATTTCTCATACACTTCGAGGTCGAAGGCCAGCATGGTCTTTGCCGCCTTTTCACTAAGCTGGTGGAGGCTAAGCATCTGAACCTTGTCAGTGCCGGTCACTTGCAGATCCACCGCGAACCACGTCCCACCTTTGGTCACGGCCAGAACTTGCACCGCCCAGGGCTTATCCAGTCGTTCGGGCGGAGTGATCATGTTCGACACTTTGGCGACCGTCGCGGTTGAACCTACCCAGTGCTTGTCGAACGCAATGACGTTCAACGCTTCAAACGCATCCTTCGCAGCTTTAAACCGGCTCCGGACAGCATCTTGTTGCTTCCAAGCCATGAACTGGAGAAGGGTCATTCCACCAGCCATAAGGGTGAGAAAACTCAAGCCATTGGCGGCAGCTACGACCGTCGCTACCAAGGACCCCAACATGACGAAGCGGTTATGTTTAAGCTGGGCCACTATTCACCTCCTATACCAACCAGCGTACAGGACTTTTCAAAAATGCAACCCCGCCTAGCTGCCCAATTCGGGCAACCCTGATTCAATCCAGAACTTTCACATGTGAAACTTTCCGCCACAGGAACAGGAGGTTTTTACCTGACCAGAACGGATGGATTGATAGCGGTGCCACAGCTTGACCACTTCTTTTTCGCTGAGAAGGTTTGTCTTGATGTAACGGACTCTATCCCCGTCCGCTGTCTCAACAACGGTTCGGACATAGCCGTACTTGGCAACGGGTGCCTTGTACTTGTGTGACAGAATTACCCGGTAAACCGAGAGCTGGATAATGTCCGACTCATAGATGTGGTTTACCTGGCGCAGCTTGGTGTCCAAGGGAATGAGAACCCCATTCTTGGTTTGGTACACCTGATCAACCCTGCCGTGCATGGGCACCGGCTGTGTGGTTGATATGTCCTGTTCGGACAAAAACAGAGTGGCCGAGCGCAGCTCATAAGGCATGTTCTCTGATTTCCACCACGCCCAGGTGTCTCCAATGCCGCGTTTGCGCCATTGGTCCACTTTCGCAATGACGAAAGGGGCGATGATCAGGACGAATATCCAGAGAACTGGCTTCATGACTACCTCCGGCCCCTAAACCACTCTGGATGATTGGATACATCCATGCTCTTAACCTGTGATGAGAAGACCAGTAGCTCTTGGGTCGTCAGGACGGTCTCAGGAGCCCGAGCGATGAAAGGTCTCAGCAATTCAGAACCCGCATAGATATTGATGACCATATGCAATCGCTCTGTTGCTCCAGAAACTCTCCGCCAGCTCCGGTAGGTTTCTGTTGATTTGGCATAGCCAACCAAGGCAGGAGCCAGCGTGTCGGACTCCTTCGTATTCAACTTCCCTTTTGCTGCCTTCGATACGAACTCAGCGATCACCGAAGCCAGCATGTCGGAGGTAAGGTGAAGCGGCAGCTTTATCGTGTCGAAGTCAGCCTGCTTGATGGTGAACAGGCGGATGTGATCGTTGCGGTAGTCACGCACATAGATGACATGACTCTCAAATGGGTTGGAGTGGTTAAAGGCATCCATACCCCAGCCTGCGGCCTCAAGATGTGCGTTTGATACTGACTTGTCGTAATCAAATTCCACGCTATTACTCTCCGTCTTGTCGTTCAGGAACTTTCACATGTGAAAGTTTTCCGTCGGTCATGATGTCCAGGACGGCTTTGCCCAGTCTCATCCCTTTATGGTTTTGAACCGGGTCTCCCTTGTAGAAAAGTCCTGGCTCGTTATCGGGATGGAATACCCCGTGAGGAATGTTGTCGTGATCGCCCAGCCACATGCGTAGCCTCAGATCCACCAGCCACCCATCATCCAGGACAACCCAGAAATGCGGTGTCACGATGTCCTTGGTCTGTTCGTTTCGCACAAAGCCATACATGCAGTCATGAGGTACACCCGCTTCATTGAGTAGGTGGCTTACTGCCCATGTCATACCGTCACATTCCATCTGGCAGTCATCCAAGGTCATAAGGACGGCTTCCAGTTCCCGGTGCCACTCCGTCATTTGCTTGGCCGCAGGTTTTACCACCAGCTCGTTTTTGTTTTCTGCCAAGATGATGTCTTCCTCGTCAATATTGCATTCGTCTATCGCTTCCGAACGGATGGATACCGCTTCATCCCAGTCATCGCTCGATCCGAAAATGCTCCAACCCTCAAGACCGTAATTCACCCATACGATGAACCGCTTTATCGTTTTCATGTGCGGCCCCCTTTAACCGTGCAACGTTCCCACATACTCACCCCTTCAAACCGTAACCCCACCAAAAAGCCACTTCTTGATGATTTCCAATCAGCAGCGGCAGGTTGCCCCTGAACTAACCTCACCGAAAAACCACCTTTAGATTGCTTTCTGGTGCTTATCAAGTTCTCCTGAGTGATTAGTCGTTCTGAAAACTTTACTTTTCACAGTATCATTTTATAATACTGTAAATCATAAAAACAACCCAGTAAAGAAAAAAGAGCGACTTATGTTGAGACGAGAAAACCAAGGAGATTTGTTCGATGACCAGGTGGTGTTGCCATCACTGGAGTCGGTTCTTACCGGCATATCTTCCAGTCAGCGTTGTGACGATAGAACAACGTACTTCTCCGCTCCGGATGTGGACCTGAGTTTGTACGATCACATCATTGTTTGCCTGTCTGGAGGCAAAGACTCGATTGCTGCGTACTTGCGGCTGGTGGACATGGGTGTTGATAAGTCAAAGGTGGAGTTCTGGCACCATGATGTTGATGGTCAGGAAGGCAGTTCGTTGATGGATTGGGCCTTCATGCGTGATTACTGTCGTCAGCTCGGGGAAGAACTGGGTATCCCAATGTACTTCTCGTGGCTTGAGGGCGGCTTTGAGGGCGAAATGCTCAAAGACAATGCCTATAGCCACCCCCATCGTGTAGAGACGCCTGAGGGGCTTCTGGTGCTGCCTAGAGACCATAAGCGCTCTAAGCCTGGTACGCGCCTTCGTTTCCCTCAGCAATCGCCATCACTCCAAACAAGGTGGTGCTCATCAGCCTTGAAGATCGATGTTGGCCGCAGAGCTCTTAATAACCAGGAGCGCTTCAAGGGGAAGAAGATCCTTTTCATCACTGGTGAGCGCCGGGAGGAAAGTGCAAACAGATCCAAGTACAACCAGCTTGAGGCTCATGCCTGTGACAGAAGATATGGGAAGACTGCACGGTTAGTTGATGCCTGGAGGCCCGTTCTTCATTGGACTGAGGAGGAGGTATGGGAAGTAATCGAGCGTCACCGCATCCTGGCCCCAGTCCCTTATCGCCTTGGCTGGAGCCGGTCGTCGTGTATGACCTGCATCTACAACTCACAGCGTATCTGGTCCACGATCCGTCACTACTGGCCTGAACGAGCTGGGAAAATTGCTCAGTATGAACAAACCTTTGGTGTGACGGTATCAAGAAAAAAAATCGACGTAATAGATTTAGGTTCTGCTGTTGCGCCGATACAGATTAGTGATGTTGAGGCATTGGAGCAGGTATCCAGAGAAGATTACACGCTCCCGATTTTTGTGCCGGAGGGGCAGAAGTGGGTTCTCCCTGGTGGCGCATTTGGCCGAGAGGCCTGTGGTTCTGATTGATTTGTGCAGAGGTGGCAATGTTGGATTTTGTTTTTTTGGTGTTTTTGGGGTTGGGCATATCTACGGTGCTGGTGCGTCGGTCTTCCCGTAAGGGGATGGATCTTGAGCTGACATGGCTCCAGTCGTTGAAGGTCGTGCTGGTTCGTGGAGCTGTTGCATTGGGCCTGGGTTTTGGCATTGGCAGGCTTGTATTGATGGGGATGCAGTATGGTTTCCTGAGTGAGTCTGTCCTGAGGGAACATGCACTTGTCTCCGTAGCGGTGGTTCTGATCTGTGGGCTTGGTTCGTTCGTTGCGTTTCAGTGGATCATCGGGAGGATCTCTGGAAGATCGATCAGCGTCGTTTCTGTGATCAAAGCTGTGATGTACGAGTCTGGTTACTTTGTGCTGTCGATGCTTATCTTGTTGGTGATACTCGTCCTGTTCGGCCTTGCATACGAGACTTTTTTCTAAAAAAACAGTGTTGATTATTTTTTGTTCAGTGATCAAAAGGATAAATATAAAGATCTTTAGATCTTTGTATAAAGGATTAAAAACGGTTAAAGACAGGTTAGGCGTTCTAAATCACCACTCAACACATTGATATTACTGGTGTTTTCATATTTATTCCGTGCAACAAACCCATAGGTTGCCGTGCAGCGTTCCCATAGGTTGCCGTGCAACGTCCCCACATACCCTTGGATCTTATCCACTGTTATCCACACGGAACCCCTCTTTTTTCCACAAAATCCTTACAAAACAGAGCTTTCGTGCAGCGTTCCCACATATCAGATCTGGTGTTCGTGCAGTATTCCCACATGTCTAAGGTCATACGTGCAGTCGCCCCATATACAATTTTCTGAACGTGCAACGTACCCACATGTCAATTTTGGTCGTTTTTTGCACCGTGCAGCGTACCCACATATGATCGTGCAGCGTTCCCATATACCAAAACCCCGTTTATGCACAGGAAATGTGGATAACTTTTGGCCTCTTTTTGTGTGCGCGTGATCACTTTATGGACTATTAGAGTCATTTTGACTGCTTTTTTAGGTTTGTCCTGATCTGTCAATCTTTGTTCTGCTTCGTCAATCGTGCAGAGTTCCCATATATCGAGAGGTTCAGGACCTGCTTTCGTGCAACGTACCCACATATCAAATCTCATAACGTGCAGGTCCCCCACATCCTCACCCTTTAACTATCAATACCTTACGGGAACCACTCTACGGGAACCACTGGAGCAGCATGGCACTTATCCTTCGTCGTGGCTTACGCTTGCACGATACTGAGACTCAGCTTGCGACTACCGTGCAGCGATCCCATATATAGAGCCCCAGCCCACGCTGCATCTGGGGTCACGTTCGCTCTATCCGTGCAGCTCCCCCATATGCGGAGGCATTCCGTTTCCGGTCCTGCCTGGTGGGCGTACCTTGTGCGCTTTCTTCTGGCATAAAAAAAGGCGCTGACGCGCCTATCTTTCTTTTCCCTGGGGGGTGGGAGATTCTGGTGGCTATCTCCCCTTACGTTGGGGTTCATCAATGATGTCGTGGTCGATCATGCCGTGCTTGATGGCCCGTAGCTCTGTCTGCTGCTTACGCTTGTTGGACGCCATCACCTGCTTCACGAAGTTCTCATGAGGCCTTATGACGTACCGCACGTCGATGACTCTGCGGCCATCCTTGATCTGGTTCGCGTCGTAGTCGCTTATGACCTCTTGTTTGATGAGGGCCTCCAGAGCGAGCTTCATGGCTCTGACGTTCTCCGGCATCCGTGGGCTCAATTCACGAGGGCTCTGGGTCAGGAAGCTGATAAGCGATGGCGTGTACGGCGAATCTGGTGATGCTTGAGTCCAGTAGTGGCTCATTCGCTTGTAGATGTACCGTGCAAGAGGGGAGCGGATTTGCATTCCGATTTTGTAGTTGTACTGACGAAACGACAGATTCATGATCGATTCGTTTACCAGCGGGTTGAACTGCACATAGCACCTGGCGTTCCCGCCTTTCTTGCGAAACTCACCTCTGGTGGTCAGTCCCACCATCGGGAAGAAGCTGGAGCTGATGAAGGCTTCACCGTCATCACTGATACATTCGAGTGTTGCGCCACGACAAACCTGGATTGCTTCCTTGATTTCGTTCAGGTTGTACCCGTGACCCATCTTCGAGAGCTCTTTCTGGAGTTCGTACAGAGTGAACATGACTCCAGCCTTGCCCTCGATGATATGGCCTTTCCCGTTCACTGCGAGCTTGCGTAGAGCATCCTCAAGGATTTCCTCTCGCTGTCCCGCGTAGATCAGCACGGTTCTTCCGTCATCCTTCTCGATGATGGCTGGCTTCACCTTCACCGTGAAATGCTGGCCTCTGATGGTGCATTGTCGTGTCACTACAGCGTTGGATAAATCTTCATGCTCACGCTTTTGGTCCCAAATGTACTTCGGCAGCGCATCGTAGATCTCGATGGTGTTGGAGTAGTCGTCTTTCTTGGCCGGAGATTCAATGATCTCAAACAGGCTCATTTGCGGTGAGTCTTTGATTACGTCGAGTTTCTCCAGGTCTTTGTCTTTGGTTCTCTTGCTCATGATTGTTCCGTCGATACTTTCTAGCTGGTGGTCCATGCCGCCAGCATTGTCAATGCTCCCGCTGCTACCGTCGCTGAAAACACTAGCTGGTAGATGCGACGCTTAGCCCCCGCAGTGCCGCTCATAAAACGCAGGGCTGCCGCTTCATATCGGAAATGAGCGAACTCACCCCGAAGGGTGCTATCTGTCCCCTGTGGCGATTGTGGGCGCTTTGACAGGGCAGGGCGAGGATGGCTGGCGACTTTCTTGATCATCGCTTCACATTTCCCCAGTTTCGCCAATTCAGTGGCCGCTACAGATGCTGTCATGTTGTCACACCTCGTCGCTATGTGTCTTGTTTAGCTGGCGCTCGTACTCGTTTAGCGCCCGGCGAATTTTTGCTAAGGCAGTGGCGCGTTGTCTTAACACGGCATACCTGGTTTCAACTTGCTGGATCAACTCTTGTGCCCAGACAGGCTCTTTCTTGAAGTGCGACATGCTGTAGGCATGACCGCGACCCTTCTTGATATGTGTCGATAGAACCCTTTTCTTTTGTCCGGGAACTTGTTCGACAAATCTGTTGCGATACCACTCTGCAACGAGTGATACGCCTAGAATGCGAACCCGTGTACCGACACGCCCTTGTTCGTCCTCTGACGCTTCTTCACGCGCTGATTTGTGCGCGTTCCAGTACATGTCCGCTTCCTGCTGCGCCTCGACAGCAAGAACCGCTAAGGCGTGATCCAGTTTGCTCCGTACCTCTGCAACAAACTCTCGTCCCTCTGCCTCTAGCAGATCCTCTGTTATCTCGGATCGTTCTTCTTCGAGCTTCGGATCTAGCAGATCTAGCCATCGCTCTGTTGGTAGACTCACCTCAATACCCTCCCAATTCCTATCCAATTCCTATCCACATAACTATCTATCTGGAATTTAAAGCTGATTATTCCAATACTGGAATCTAGTTCTGTCACTAGGCTAACCCATCTTTGGAATTTGTCAAATTTCCCTCTATCTATCTGGAATCTTGATGCTCTTATTCTTTCACAGCCTCTTTACATATGAATCTATATTTAAAGATTCCAGATATATTGGATATGGCATCAAAGATTCCAAATGCCTCTTTACCACCGTCTCTCGATGCTGGAGGGCAAGCGGTTCTCGATGCGAGGGTAAGGTCTGTTTATCTGAGCCTATCCGTGCAGCGTTCCCATAGGTTCCCTTACTCAACGATCAAAAAGCCACCGAAAAGCAACCTATATGCCCCTTTTGGGCAATTACACAGGCCATCTGTCCCCGCTTTTAGCCTTATTCTCTATCCAACACGCGGCAAGCAATCGAAAAGCAATCTAAAAGCAATCTTTGGAGGATTTCATGAGTCAATTTGTTCTGGGTTTGGATATTGGTTACTCCAACCTGAAAATGGCAATGGGGTATAAAGGTGAGGAAGCTCGCACAGTCGTCATGCCGGTGGGGGCAGGTCCATTGGAACTGATGCCACAACAGTTAACTGGCGGTGCAGGGACCTGCATTCAGGTTGTGATTGATGGAGAGAAATGGGTTGCAGGCGTCGAGCCTGACCGATTGCAAGGATGGGAGCGTGAGCTTCACGGCGACTATCCTTCGACCAATCCATACAAGGCTCTTTTCTACGCTGCACTCCTGATGTCCGAGCAGAAGGAGATCGATGTGCTGGTGACTGGCCTGCCTGTTAGTCAGTACATGGACGTAGAGCGCAGAGAGGCGTTGAAATCTCGGCTTGAGGGTGAACACCAGATCACGCCAAAACGATCGGTAGCGGTTAAGTCTGTCGTGGTTGTACCTCAACCTGCCGGTGCTTACATGGATGTTGTAAGTTCAACCAAAGATGAAGACCTCCTGGAGATTATCCAGGGAGGAAAAACCGTTGTAATTGACCCTGGGTTCTTTTCTGTAGACTGGGTAGCTCTTGAAGAGGGAGAGGTCCGCTATCACTCATCTGGCACCAGCCTCAAGGCGATGTCGGTGTTGCTACAGGAAACGGACCGGCTAATTCAGGAAGACCACGGCGGTGCCCCTGGCATCGAAAAGATCGAGAAAGCTATTCGTGCCGGTAAGGCCGAAATCTTCCTCTACGGTGAAAAGGTATCGATCAAAGACTACTTCAAGAAAGCCTCAACCAAAGTCGCTCAAAACGCCTTGATCCCTATGCGGAAGTCAATGCGTGAGGACGGGATGGATGCTGACGTAGTTCTGCTGGCTGGCGGCGGTGCCGAGGCTTACCAAGATGCGGCCAAGGAGCTTTTCCCTAAGAGCAGGATCGTACTGCCCAACGAATCCGTGGCATCCAATGCCAGGGGCTTCTGGTTCTGCGGCTGATAGATAGGAGGTCGTTGTGGCTGGTAGCAAATGGGATGGAAAAATATCTAATCTGAACATATCGGAGCAAGCCTTTCCGGAGCTCTATCGTGAACTGTCCCAGATGCAGCATAAGGCGCGTAGTGATCGGCTCCGCGCCCTTGCTCTATTGGGTCTTTATTCTCTTCGATTTTCTGGCAACATTGGGTCTTTTGAGCAACAGAGTTCAGAGAGTCAACCTGCACAGCATCAAAATTCGCCAGTGCAGACTGACGCAAAACTGAACTCTCAACGTGATTCACTTAAAGGAAAACTGATGGGCTCCGTATGACATGAAAGACCACGAGGAGTTCTCTACGCTATCAGCGGCTGAACGTAGAGAGTTAATAATCGCAGAGTTAAAGCGTAAAAGCCGCATTCGCACCCTGTTGCGAGGACTCCCGTTAGATGAAGTTCGGGAGATCATTGACAGAATGAAGGGCGTTCTCAATGAACTGGAGGAAGAGTACAAAAAGCGAGAAGAAGAAGAAAAAGAAAAGCGAGCTCAGGCTGAGCGAATAATGAGCGACATGGAATCCTGCGGTGTGGACATCGGCTTGCTCAACGAAATGTTCACGAGCAGATCAGAACCTGATAATGCTAAATATTCAAAAGACGGAGTTTCGTGGAGTGGGCAAGGACGTCGCCCGGATGCTTTCAAGGGGTTGGGAGCTGTCGAGCTGGAGCGCTACCGTATCCCACAGAAGAAGTAAAAAAATGAGCGCCGCAAAGTTTGGGCGCTCATCTTCTGGTCCGAAATGTCATAGTCTACTCAAGCACACTCTTTCTCCCCACCACCATGCCTTCCTTGTTCTTTGCAGAACGGACATTCAACGCAGGTTCTTTGATTAACAGAGGTGAAGTACGTACACTTGCAGTTGTCGCACACCTCCAGCATTGCGTCCCCACTTCTCAGCTCCGAAGCAAGACACCAGGCATCAGTAATATCAAACGGAGCCCACCGAGCACCTTTCATTCCGGGCACTTCTTTGCGGATTGCGTGATACATTCTAAATGCCTTGTTCAAGGCTTTGATGTTCACAGACCGCAACACGGCTTCTCCACCAATGTTGAAGTAGAGCTGCATTAGAAGAGAGGCCTGTATCTTGGATGTGTGACTATGAATCAGTGTCGCACCACCCCGGAAAGTTCTGGATTTTCGTTCCAGAGTATATCCGTCCCTCTCCAGATCCTGGTAAAGCCGTCTGACCTGTTTGTAGGTCAGACCAGTCTCGATCATGATGATTTTTGTGATGTACCCAGCAAGGGCCATGTGTCGAGCTGTAACCCAGCGACCCAATGTACCAGAGTTGCCAATGTTCATCTCCACCTCCCACGTCCCTGTAGAGACTGTTGCAGTTTTTTCAATACCGGGTGTGTTAACTCTTCCCGGCTGTCATCGAGAATTTCTTCAATGATGCTCGGAGCAAAACGAAGCGTAAAATGCGTAACCGTTGTTCCAGACATGTGGCGCAACTGGCTGTCTGTTGCCTT
Source organism: Vibrio sp. 1731 (assembly GCF_033339955.1). Classification (NCBI taxonomy): domain Bacteria; kingdom Pseudomonadati; phylum Pseudomonadota; class Gammaproteobacteria; order Vibrionales; family Vibrionaceae; genus Vibrio; species Vibrio sp. 1731. The sequence continues at coordinate 21,842 of NZ_JAWOVO010000027.1, forward strand.
AGCCACCAGCTCCGCAAGCTCTCTCGAAACCCCGAAAACTTCCTTTGCCATCTCCGGGTCTCTCGATGCGACGCGGTTAAATAGCAACCAGTAGGCAGCATCAAATTCATCAACACTATGGTTGATAAAAACTACAGGGTCGTAGTCGCCAGAGAGTCGCGTGATGATGTTCTGCTCTGCTGTTTCGAGTTTGAAAGAGATCAACACGCCAGAGGCCAGAGCTTCCAATTGGGAAGGTGTTGCCAGTGACAGCTTTTGAACGGTGTCCATGCCCAAAGAAAATTGTGAGGCCGCATCATCTGGACGTTCTTTTGCCAGAGTGGATAGCAGGTTCCACAATGTCAGATCGAACTCGTAGACGTTTCTATCAGCTTCTTCTTGATCGAGGTTGACGGCTCTTGCATCCCACGCACCAATAATATCCAGTTCCAACATTCCGCCCCCCTCACAAATCACGAAGGTTGCGATAGATAGCCAAGACTCGGCTACCATAGTTTCTGGCTCGGATTTCGTCTTCCCAGGCGTGATAGCGGCCAACGCCAAGCTCCAAGTCATTTGGAGATGACTGAATGGCTTCTGATAGCACCTCTGCCCCAACCATGACGTTGGTCTCTGGGTCGAGAAGATCTGCTGGAGAAGAAACTCTATGACCATTCCACCGGATGCTCACTTGCATAAACCCGACATCAATGGCACGACCGTACTGCTGCTGAAACTCAGCGAGCTTAGCCTTTGCCTGATCTTCCGACTTAGCATAGAAAGGAAGCCCAGGAACGCGAAGCGTCCAAGGCCAAGGACTTATAGAGCCATTACCTCTCCCTGATGCAGATTCGGCCAATGCGACCGAATACACTAGAAGAGGGTCGAGGTTATATGCTTTCGCTGCTTTGTCGAAGATGGTTCCGCTCAGGTCAATAGCATTCGCTGTTGATGAAAGGAGAGCCGCAGACAGAACTAGCGCCTTGGCTTTGTTCTTCATCAGCTTGCCTCCTTATGTCTGAGGGGTATTTCGTGTTCTTCGTCGTACCGCTCCGGCCAAATCTCAGACGGCTTCACACCCAAAGCTGTAGCTATCTCATGTTCCCAGCGTGGACTGGGCTTATAGAGTGCCGTAGACACCACCTGCCGAGATGTTTTGTGTTTTCTGCCCAATGCGGCCAGAGAAAGCCCCTGGATCTTGAGTTTGTACTTGATCCACTCACGTTTCTTCTCTGGGTCGCTTGGGATGTCTATCAATTGGCATTTATCCATTGTTTGCCACCCTTTAAACTGCGTTGTTAGCCATACAAAAAGTGCGTTATTCGATGAACGCTTTTAGAGTTCTTCTATTGTCACAAACTGACACATTTTGCGCCTTTACAAGCCCAAATAATGATGCTGTCAACAATAAAAAACCTTTAAAAACATACACTTAACTTTGTACCGACGGAACAAAGTTACAATACTTTTAGTAATCAATGGGATACGGATATTTTTGCGATAGTAATGGAAAGTGCGCCAAAAGAATGGCGGAAATAGCGCACGGGGAGTGCGGTATTTTGTGATATTAAATAGCGTTTAGGTATAAGTGATTTTAGGGATACAGCGAGGGCTGAAATTGCGAATACAGCAGGAGCTGAGGAGGGCAGGGAAGGCAAAGGCGCATCCCGACCACACAAGGATGATGGTGTTTACAGAAAGAGATATTTGAGAAAGAGAACTCTGCGGTGTTGCAGATGGGGACCAAAGCGTTAGCAATGGCCTATTCCATAGTGTATGCGATTTGTTTGACATGTTCAACTATGTAATGCTTTGTCAATAAACGCCTTGTTCCGTAAGGGCAAACTTTCACATGTGAAAGTTTGAGGGCAAATTCTAATCGAAGAAGTTGCCAATGGAATGGTTGTTTAGCAAAAAATAGTCAAACTTTCACAGTTGCATTTTTTGATGCCGTGGTAAACTGGAGGTAAAGAGTAAGGGGGTTGATATGAAACATGTGGTCAATATTCTTCTGCTGGGAATGGTGCTTCTGGGAATAGCCATGATGGCTGACACACCTTGGGGACTTGGTGTGGCGCTGGCTCCCTTCGGCGTTTGGGGTGCTCGTTTCCTATTTCTGGTTCACAAAAGCCTTTGGGCTGCTGTTATCTTTTGGGGAGGGATCGCTTACTTCCAGTGGCAAGTTGCTTTGGTTGTCGGGGCTCTGTTTGGACTAACGTGCTTTATCCGCGTTGCGCGGTCAGCATATAAAGAGGCACCACCTACCCGGCGCAGAAAAAAACAAACTGGTGGGTTTCAAGATTCCTATGATTTTGACCAGCGCTTCCATATTGGAGCTGGAGACGAATAAGGGGGCCTGCTGGCCCCCTTATTATTTGGTTGGTCTTTTAGAACCTTTGATTTGCTATGTTGTACCCCCTGACGGCAGTCAAATAGCTACCTGAACGGTCTCCAGCTTCCGTCGAGTTCTGCAATACGTTTACCAGCTTGTCCGTAAACTCTTCGTTTTGCTGAGAAAGAACAGGCTGACCTCCTTGCATCATCGGTGAGCCATCCGGGTTACGTTCTGCATACTCCATTTTCAGATTCTGAACAGCCTGGTTCATGCGACCTTCGTTTGTGTCAAACGATTCGGCATAAACAGCGGCTTGGGATTCAGTCAGCCCATAACGGCTTTGAGCGATAGACTGCATCGTTTCTTTGAACTCATCACCGTACTGGTTCATAAACTGCTGCGCGGCTCCACCACCAGCTTCTGCGGCAGAGGATAGCGCTGCTGCATAGAACGCGCCGCGTTCCTCAATGCTCATCCCTTTAGCGGCTTCCGATAGATCAGATTTACCAGTTAACCACTCCTTCGCTGCATCATAGCCGCTTGCAGCAGCTCCCATGACGTTGCGGCCAAGTTTAGCCATACCGACCATCGCATCACCGGCCCAGCCAAACTCCTCTTGCACGGCCTGGTCGCCGCGTTGAGTGGCCGCGATGAATTGGTCGCGTTGTTCAGGTGTCATCGTTCTCATTTGATCCATCGCTCTTGAGAACGCATCAGCGCCAGCTTGACCACCAGCAATGAGAGCTCCACCTGCTTGTTCAGCTCTGCGGCCCATCCAATCACTGGAGTTGTCCCACGCTCCCCACGCCGAAGCGCTCCAAGACATTTCCGGAAGCGAGTTCATAAGGTTATCTTGGGCTTTTTTCAGTTCAGGAGCAGATACATTTCGCTCTGTTTGCTGTGCTTGGTTATGAAGAGCTGACGTACCGGCTGCATGTTCATTTTGAACAAGGGGGCTATTCGTTGGTAACTGCCCAGCTTCTGATGCCGGATTAGTTCCAGCCATCCCAGCCACATTCTCCCGGAATCCGGTTGGGATGTTAGGTCCACTGCCTACAGCCCCTTGAACCTGACCTGGTAGGCCTTGAACATTCGGGCCTTCAATGCCGTTATTTCCGTAAGCATCACCACTAAATGCTCCGTTGCGACCGGACGCGGTATTGATCGCCTGTAGTGCGGCTTGATACCCGCCAAGCTCCTTACCCTGTTCGTAATTTTTGGAGTTGGTCATTGCTGTCATTCGCGCTGCTGCCTGGGCCACTTGAGGAGACATTCCGTAGGCTTGGTATCTTTGCTGTAGTGAAGCCGCCTCGTCTTTAACCGATTGCGGCGCGGCATTTCGGAAATAGTCATTCAGTTGGTTCATGGCCGCAGGGGTTTGTGCTACTGCACCACCGAGAGTTTTAAAGTCGGTATTAGTCATGGAGCCCATTTGGTTTTGGAGCTGACTCATTGTTGTGAAGGTGTCCGATGCAGACACCAGTTCAGAAGCGGACTTGGATAGGTTCTGGGATAAGCTATCGCCCCAGGTTTGCTTGAATGACTCGCTTCCAGAACGGCTGAAACCCTGCGCTAATTGATTTGTCAACGCCTGGCTATCGGTTTGCGAATAGCTCACACCCTTCATGAACTGGGACACATCACTCGCTGACCAGCTTGAAGAGTCTTGAGTTGATGACTCTGTTGCTCCCTTCGCTTGCGCTTTGATGTCCAGGACATCACTGCCGCCGCCTGATTCGCCATTACCACCAGCAGGAACTAGGGCTGTACTGTTTGATTTCACACCAGCAGCGGCCTTCATTGCTGCCCTGGCCTTGCCAACCATAGGCATAAGCATGGACGCAGCTTCGTCAACATCGAGTGTGCCCATAGCCTGCATGGCAAAAGCACCTTTGACAGCATCAGAGTGGCTATCATCCACCTGGAACTTATCCATGAAGTTCTTGGCTTGCTGGTTGATCAATTGGCTTTGAGCTGTGTTTTGCGACGAAACGTTGCGCCCGACATTGGAGAGTCTTGAATAGGCTTGATCCTGACTTACTCCATCAGAAAAACCTCGACCAAGAGTGCTTTGGAAAGCCTCCGATTTCTGACTTTGTAATGCCTGTGCGGAGCTCACGCCTGATGCCAAGGTGGAGCCAAGCGAGAAGGTACTGATCATGCTTTCTGCGCCGTTTGCAATCGCACCACTGAACTGGTTGTGATTGTACGCTGGCTGACTTTGCATAACCGGACCTTGCTTGAGTAGATCTGGCGTTTGCATCTTTTCGTCAACGTGGTCAGAACCACTTATTCTCGATGCCAAGCTGGTGAAGGCGTAGGTGCTACCTGTGACGATAAACAGGGAAATCACCGGAGTGGCCGCAGCCAACATGCCGCCGGTTGCAATCCAGTGTTGCAGAACATCTCCAGTTGAGGAAAGAGCGTACATGGAGTTGAGACCACCAGCACTGAGGCTAGACATCTCATTTGACGCGGCGGTATGAACAAACAGGTTTATAATTGAGAGGACTGGCATCCATAGCTGAATCCAGAGGATGGTTTGTACATATTTCCCGGCTAACTGGAGGCCGAAGCTGCCCATCACGATAATAAAAGCAATGATCGGGGTTATAGCATAAATAAAGCCTTCAAAGAACGTCAGCATTGGTCGGACGACGGTCATGAACATCGACTGCTCTGCGGCCCACTGTGTGTTCCGTTGCTGAATAGCCTGGTTGACCATCAATGCAGAGCCATAATCCTGGAGGTCCTGATAACGTCCTGCTGCGGCTTCATAATAGAGGGGCTCCAGAACGGCGGCTTTCAGATAGTCGATTGATGACGTAGTTGTGGCACCCATCGCTTGAAGCGAATCGGTCAGCTTCGTTAGAGCGTTGTCTCCAGTTGACGTGTCAATACCCAGTAGGCTGTTAAGAGCATCAACAACAACCGGGCTGCTTAGGTTGGCGGTTGCAGTGCTAATAGCCACCCATCCGTCAGTACATGTGTAGTCAGCGCCGTCAGGGTTTGCTGTAGACAAATACAACCTAGTTCCGTAGAGCTGTGAGTTGAATCGCAAAGCTGAGTCAGTTGAACGGTTCATCAACTCATCAAGGGACATTAGGTTGAGATCGACTTTGGTTAACGTGCATTCCCGAATGTAATTGTTCCAGGAACGCCTCACGTCAACATAGCCGCCTCCATTTGCTGAGTTAAGCGCAGTAAAAACTCCTGTGTCATAGGCTCGCCGTCTGACGTCATTCAACAGTTTCAGTGTTTCGGAAAAGTGGCTTTCCGTGACATTGGGTACGATTACCCCATATCCAGTTTCAAACAAATTGGTGATGGTGTATCCCACGTTGGATATGACACCTCCAGCAAAGCCTACCCCAATAGGGACATTGGCGACGACTCGAACCTGCCCTGTATAAGCGTCCTCGATAGTCACAGTTGTGGTTGGGCCGAAGAAACAGGCATATAGAATCCAACCTACCAGCACTTGCTGGAGGTTGATTTGCTTTGCGCCCTGAAAGACGGACTGAATACAGATCATCAAGACCCCAAGAAGCAGGCCAATACTGACCATCTTCTCGAAATCCCCGGTGCCGGTGATCATTGATACTGCAATCAGGATTTGCTCCAGAAAAGCAGAGTCACCGATAGAGTGGATTGAAAAAGATCCCATTCCAATAGCTCCTTAGTTCGTGCTAGGAGGATTGGACAAAGTTGCCAGCATGTATTTTTGCTTGCGGATGTTGTCCAGTAGGTTGTTGTATTTCTCAATTTGGCTTGCCAGATCGCCGTATTGAGAGGACAGGATTGTGTATTCAGCACGGATTTGCTGTTGCGATTGCGCGAGAAGCTCTAGTGCCTCTTTCTTGTAGGGTGATTTGCTGTTAGCCATCGCAATGCGAGCTGCGCGGAAGAACTCTTCCGAGAAGCTATACATCATGGTCAGGGCTATCGCTCCTGATGACTCTGTTGCGAACAGGTTAGCGCCGTCCTGTGAAAGGACAGACAAGTTACGAACAATGGTGCCAATCCCTCCGGGGAGGTTAGAAACAAAGGCCTTTTCTGGGTCGGTTAAGGTTCCAGAGTTCGTTGCGTATTTGTAGATCACACCAGGTGTAGAGCTTGTTCCTAACAGCATATCGGTGATCTGGTTCTTGATACCTTTGAGCACGACAGTTTTATTGCTGGAGCCAGCACTCAGGCAGTTGGTCGTATCAGAATCACAGGAATAGATCTCAACAGAACCGCCTGAAATCAGGTCTGACAAGGTGATCTTGTTACCTGGTAGGGTCGTCAGAGGGGTTGTTTTCGCACCAGTGCCGGTTGAGTTCGGGTCGTTTACCAGATCACCAATGATGACTGTGCCGGTTAAAGACATGATCGCTTCAAGAAGGGTGTTATCCCCGTACTGGAACCAGGTGTTGGCGTTGTTGCTCTTGAGTTGCTTCCAGACGATGTTGCCAATCATCTTGTTGTATTCGTCAGGTTTGTTGGCTTTCAGTTCTTCCAGAGGACTCTTGCCGCTGGTTTCCTGCTTGGACCCGAAGAAGTCTTCATACAGGCCGGAAGTTGTCGCGGTTATAGAAGCATCAGTTTTGTGTTTAAGGTCCATGCCGCTGGTTAGGTCGTTCACGAAACCTTGAGCGAGCTGGCAGGAGTTGCCCAGATGTTGGTTGAGCGCTTGCACTTTCTTCTGGAAGTTCTCTATCCACTTCGCTCCGTCCGGGAAAACGTTATCGAGCGCAAGCTGGAAGGCATAGCCCTTGGCGTTGGCTGCTACAGCCCGAAGGAGTTGGACAATTTGATCCGCGTTAATGAAGGAAAGCGAACCGCCGAACAGATCTACACCACCGCAACCAGCTTTCCATGATGGAGGGGCAAAGCTCACCAGGTTCTCGTCGAAGATTCGTGTCTTTGCAGTGAACCGGCCACCAGCTAAAACGCCACGTCGTTGGCTTTCATAAACCCCAGGTGGTGTTGTGTTGCTCATTTCATTGAAGAGTTTGTCCATCTGTGATTGGAGGCCGTTAGCGGCTATCGCCCCTGTCGGTGCCATGACGAGACTGGCCGCCACACTCAGGGCAAGCAGGCTCCTTTTTAATGTCTTGTGCGTGACCATCTTAGTTCTCCTGTAATTTGTCCCGGATGTACTTCATGAGTTGTTCCGGTGGCACAAAGTTGTCTTTATCACCGCTCGCTTGAGATAGCTGTTTGAGGTCAGAGCCCAGCTCTGGTGAGGCCAAGCGTTCGGCTATGTTGTTTTCCAGGTTGAGTACCGGACGTGTACGGTTAAACTCTTCGTCTGTGACCCAACCATTGCGTTTTGCTGCGACCAAAATCCTGTGATTCAGCTCAGGAAGAGACATTGGCCCTTGTCCTATAGGAGCGAACTGACCGTCTGGAGATGCGAGGTAAACAGCAGGGAAAGTTACGATACCAAGTTGTTTGGCATGGCCTTCATCGGTTTTGTAATGGGGGAAAAGCCCACTGGGGAGTGGTTTGCCGTCCATAGATACAGGAATGATCGAGAATCCTTCTCCTTGTTCCAACATCTTGATGAGCGGTGCTTGCAAGTCACTGTAGTCATCGTCGGACTTGTAGAAGAAGAATATCCCTACGCGTTCGGCTACGCTTTTGAGTAGCATGTTTTTGGCGTTACCAGCGTCACGATCAACTTGTTGTGAGGCAAACGTGGCAGCAGGACGTCGAGTAATTTCATCCAAGAAAGGATCACCTACGACCGCCAGCTCTGTAGCATCGGAAAATTGTTCAGAGCGATCTATCGCAAATCGTTGCAAGTAGAGAAACGTCCTGACGTTTTCAACGGTAGGATTGTTCCAAGCAAGGTCTTTGTACTTGGGTAAGTTTTCCCGGAACCATTCCGCTGAGAACATTTCTGGGCCGCTCGGAAGCGGAGCAGCAGGCTTAGGCTGTGTAGGCTTCGCTTCTGCCACAGGCTTTGGTTTGGGCTTTTCGGGTTTTTTCTCTGGTTCTTTGGGCTCTTCCTTGTACCAGAACCAACCCTCTTCCTTTCGCTCATAAAAACCAGGTCTTGTGCCATCTTGAGCCCAAGCCTGGTGTGATGCCCCCAGCGTGAGCGCTGCAAGGAGCAGTAAATTCAAAGGTGATTTTTTCATAGTCTCACGCACGTATTTTCCCATGCTCGATATGGTAGAGGTGGGAGGCGTGAAATTAGGCAGGTGTAAGCGCCCATTTAGGGCGCTTAGAGCGTTTTATTTGTCAACTTTCACATGTGAAAGAATTGACCAAACTATTTGGTCGTGTCCTCTTCAACTTCTGTCGCTTCTGCGGCCATCTTCATCTGCTTCTCGACCATGCGTTTTTGGGTGATGTAGCGGATAACCATCTCGACAGCGCTGTTCAACGCAAGGATTCGCATCGCTCTGGTGGATGCAACGTAGAGCAGGTTTATTTCATCGTCACGGGCCATTGGGTCGAGCTCTGGGTCCAGGACATCCGGAAAGTCGTCATAGAGCTGAACAAAGTCCCACTCCAACCCTTTGCACCGATGAGCTGTTGAGACCGTAATGTCAGCCCCAAACTCTTCTTTGACTGTATTGCGTCGTAGAGTGGTGAGTCGTTCAGGGATTTCATCGTAGCTGTTGATGATCTTGACAGCCCTCATCATCTCAGGGTCTTTGGTCGCCTTCGCTACTTCTTGATACTCGAAGTAGTCTTCATACTCATCAAGCAGTTTCTTATTCTTTACCCGGTCTGGCTCTGCCATCGAAAACCAGTACAAATCCTGGAGCTCATTGATCTGGTAAGCGTCGATTCCACCGACCCAGAATACCTGCGCTCCGGATTCGGTCGCAGAGAGCGCCGTCTCTATAACCCCCATGACGGTTCGGTGAAGTATTGCGCGGTGGCCCACGTCACCTGGTAAAAACATGAGTACCTGATCTGCTGGTCCCCGGCCAACAACAGGTCGTGTTTCACCTTTGAGTTCAAGAAGGGCGTTTGCCACCAGCGAAACGTTGGGGCCAAAGCGGAAGCTATGAGTGAGATAGAGTTGGTCGGCGTTCATGAGCTCTTTGCTATCAAGGGCGTTGTTTGCGCCTCTGAACCTATAGATCTGCTGGTGGCGATCTCCAACCAGGATTACCTTGCAGTTCTGCTGTAGGACGATGCTACTTGTTACGGGGTTAGCGTCTTGTGCTTCATCAAAAAGAATGGTGGTGTACCGGCGAGACAGATTCGGCATCCCGAGCTGATACTGTTTGAGGTAGCAATCGTGTACGGTCGGGAACGGATCTTGAACGTTTGTCATCCGTTTCCATATGAGCTCAGCACCTTCGACCACCTGGATTTGGTATCTCTCCTGTTTGGACGTAAGCACTTTACCCGTATCGGCGCGAGCAAAATGCGTATAAAGAATCCGCATGTCTGCACTACACATAAAGGCGTTGAGCGTATCGAGAATATCTTTGGCAAACGTCCAGTTCTTGGTATTCACCGCTTGGGCAATATCGGTGAGCCTTAGGTTGCCGGAGAGTTTGTGCTGGTAGCCCCTTCCTATAGTGGCGTAGGCAAGCTGGTGGGACGTTTTGCAGTCTACGTTTGCAGGAAACTTTTCTCTTGCCTCGTCGCGGATAGCCCTGTTGTATGCCAAGTAGAGGATACGTGAATCGAGGTTGTTGTGGGCGTACTTCACCAGTGTCGTGGTTTTACCCGTTCCAGCGTAGGCCTTAACGACAAGGCGAGGCCCTTTGTACTGAGTGATCAGTGATTGTTCTGGTGTGTCAGGAGGAAGTTGTTTCATGAGGCCCCCTACGACAAACACATCTGGAGAGTGATGCGCTTCTTTTGTGTCGAGAGGAACGTACTGATCCGCTTTTCTTCTCGGGGGAGGGATACTTCACAATCCAGATCTGTCCACCAGTCTGGGGCTTTACCTTGAGCCACCTCCGTAACCCAACTATGGAGACGGTGTAACCAGCGATAGTCGCCAATAGATGAGGTGGCTAGTGTCATAGCCTCCTCAATCTTGGTTTGAAGAGCCGCAGCTCTGTGTCGCCACTCTTCTGAATATTTAGCCTTTCGCGCCATCAGTTTTCCTCTTTCTTTTTCCCTCCCTTACCAGCTTTAGCGAGCTCTTGCTCCAACCCAGAAATTTTGGTCAGTGCATCATTGAGTCTTTGTTCGAGGCTCTTGGCCTGCTGGTCTTTTTCCTGCAACTGACCAGCCATCATGCCTTTGTCTTGAACAAGAGCGCGAGCTTCTGCTTCGGCGCTGGATAATTTGGCGTCCAGCTTTTCTACCTCTCCAGATAGGCGCTGGCACTCTCGTTCAGCGGATTCGCCATGAGCTTTGGCTGTGGCAAGGGAGTCCTGTGATTGGGCCAGTTTGGCCTGTACATTTTCGAGCTGCTCTTTCAACGATGTTTTTTGTTCCTGAGCGGCCCGGAGCTTTTCTGTCTGCTCTATACTCTTGCCTTTTTGCTCCTCCAACTCACCCTCTGTAGTTGCCAATTTTTGGCTCAAAGAGCGATTTTCGCTTTTAGCTTGCTCCAGGTGATCCTGTGCTCGGGTCAGATCTGCGGCTTTCGCCTCCAGCTTGCCCTCCAACTCAACGATCCGCTTTTCCAGCTTATCAATGTCAGCCAGTGAGCGTTCTAGCTCCGCAGACTTGAGGGATAGCGAGTTTTCTGCCTTACCAAGGGCCGCATCGAGCTCTGATTTTTTGTTGGTGAGAGCTTCAAGTTGTTCCTCCAGTAGCTCAGCCCGTTCGGTGGCATCATTTGCCATGTCCACGGCTTGCTGCATATCTTCCTGGTACTCAATTTCTTTCTGTCGTAGCAGTTCACGCTCGCGCTCAAGCTGTTCATCGGCGCTTGCTTTGGCTACCGTATAGATCTTCTGTAGGAAGAGCTCAGCATCGCTCATAACCGATTCTGGAAGGACTACCTCTACCAGCTCTTCATCGAGGGAGTGTTCCTCTGACCACTGTTTGAGATACGTTGAAATGGTGGTAAAGCTCCCCTTGCCAATGATGTCTCTGATAGCGATGACCGTTGGGCGTTTACCGGCGTCCTTGAGCTTTTGGGCCGCAGCCGCTACATCGTCAAACTCAACCAATTTTCTTGCCATGAGAACGTTCCTTTTAATTTGTAATGTTTACGATAATTACGATAATTACGATAATACGGTAATTATCATAATTATATATCATGCTGCTGTCGATTGGAATTGTTTGTGTGGGACAAAGCCCTTCCGGCTGCGGAAAAGCCTTGTTACGCGGTCACGCTGATTCATCCAGGGAAGGATTCGATAGTGACTCCACCGAAGGTGCCAAGGATTTCCGATGCCGCTTTATCAGATCGAGTTTTGCGTTGTTCTGAGGCGTCAAAGTTACGAAGCAATTTGAGCTGAACATCCTTATCCTGGAGCACGATCAGGGGCATTGGCGCGGTAACGGTTTTGAGTACCCCTGCGGCCATGACGTTTGCCACCGGTTGAACCTTTACTTCCCTTCGCTCCCGGAGATAAGGCTCCGGGGTGCTGGCGATCTTCTGGATAAGCTGCTCCAGGGGAAGTTGATAGTCTGGCCCAGATCGCTCCAGCTCCTCTCTGATGCGTTGCAAAAGCTCCTCTTTTACGGGCTTCTTCAAGGAGTCCTTCCGTTGCCAGGTGAAGCGGATAGAGTCGATGTCGCCATTGGTATAGCACCGAATTTGTCTGTAAAGGTGGAGAGTCATGACACCAGGGCAGTCCGCTCGAAGTGCTTCAAACCTCTCTTGCCTGGTGGGGTACGTCGAGATAATGAACTCCTCGATACCAGCTTTGGCCGCGTTGATGCGTTCAACCGTCGCCGCAATTTCGTCAGCTACACCAATCCTGGAAGGGGAGAACCAGAGTACCCCCACGGTGCGCCTGGCAGACTTCTGCGAATAGTCTGGGTTGATGTGAAGATCTCTGTAGCTGTGCGCTGCCAGCTCAAGAGCTTCGCGCCCAGTTTGTTCAGTTACGACAATCTTGTTGACGGGCTCGTTCTCCATTCCTTTTCCGGTAGGAGGGATGGCCGCAACTTTTGCGTACCGTGGCGGTAGTCGTTTGATAAGAGAGGACAGGTTCGTTAAGTCGCGGCACATGGCCGAGAATTGTTCTGATATGAAGTTTTTAGCCATGCTGCCGCCTATGTGTGGGTTTGTTCTAACAGTTCATTGGTTACATAGTAGACAGATTTAGACCATCATGCAACGAGGGGGAGGGGCAAGAATACGCCTCCGCTTCGCGTCGGCGGGTGCCCTGTTTGACCTTCGTGTGTGAGATTAGATTGAGAAAGAGAGAGAAAAAGAGAGAAAAAGAGAGAAAGAAGAAAAGCGCGGGGCAAGCCAGAAATGTGGCTGAGGGGGACTGCTGGGGTGGGGCTGGCACCCTCTATACCCCACTTTGCATGATGGTCTAACTTTGTGGTTATAGGACGACTTTTAGAGTGCCTAGATTTGCTCGATTAGGACAAATTTCGGTCCATCCACGCTGATTGGCGTAGCAGCGCGATGGCATCAGAAGGGGTAACTTTCCATGCGTTGGAAAGCTGGCGAACTGCGAAGACTGCGAGCTCCATTCGGTCGTCATCATTGATGAAATTCTGGAGCTGGTTTCCTCGCTCACTAAGGATGATCGCAACACCGGCCTTGCCGTTGTTGTAAACCGCAAAGCTCTTATTCTTCGCGTCGCCGTGATAGGAACCCTCAGCCTTGCTACGCAAACCAAAGAGAACGCTGCAAAACGCCGTCAGTTCGCCGCGAGTGAGCTGCACCGTGATCTTGCTTTTCCAGTCTGGGCTGGACCCCGATGCCCTGATCGGCGCAATCTCGATGCTGACCGTAGGATATTCACCTCTGGTTAGCGTGTGTTGCACATTCAGGCCGGTGCGTTTCGCGGGGTCCTTCTGCCAGTCTGAGAAAAATTTGAGACTTTCGCCGTAGGATTGTTCTGTCATTCCAAATTACCTTTGCTTTGAAGCTCCTGGAGCTGGACCACGAGGTCACGTTGGACTTTGGCTATCTCTGTCACCAAGTCGGCGGTGGCAATAGCGTCGGTCGCTGCTGAATGGGCTCGACCTTTCCAGCTCACACCTGCCTCGCAGGTGGCATCCGCAAGTGAGATTGTGCCGTGCCGGTTGGTTGAGCCAAAGGCATCAGCCGCCAGCTTCATCGCGCACAGACAGTTCTGCTCTTGCCACCAAGAGAGTTGGTCTCCAAATGCACTGGCTGTTTGCCTCAACATCCTACTGTCGAAACTGGAGTTAAATATCACCAGATGACGGCCCGACAAAAGCCGGGCGAGAGCTGGCGCAACTTGAGTCCACGTAGGCTCATTCGACAGCTCAGTCTCGGTGATGCCATGAACACCCATTGCCTGAGGGTCTATTTCCACGGTTGGCCGTAATCTGGTGCAGAGGAGAACCGCGCCTCTGATGTCAGTAACAGCCAGCTCGATCACCTGGTCTCTTTCACCAAGTCCGGTCGTCTCGGTATCGAGAACCAGAGGTTCCAGAGCGACCCACCTTTGTGCCATGACAGAGGCCTTTGCCAGGTTGCTACGCATTCTTGCCTTGACCGAAAGGATGGATTGCGCCCTTATTTGCTTTTGTGATGCCGGTGAACAACCCCTTCTCCGCATTGGTTGGCAATCTGCTATCCGGTACACTCCAAATTGGCCACCATACCCGTTTTTGTAGAACGAAACTGGCTCTACTCCTGGCTTAGGCTTCATCCTAAATTCGTCCCTGAGCCGTCCTTTTGAAAAGCACCTATCGGCTTTCATGGCTTCGGCTCTGGCAAGTTCGAGTTCTTCATCATTCATGCTGTTAATCCGCTATATCGAGGCGTTGGCTCGCTCTCTTCAAACGCTCATCGCCGCGTCTGTCATATTTCTGGGTAGTTGCAATGCTTGAGTGGCCCATTGCGTCCTTCACGGTCACAATATCCTCACCGTTATCCAGCATCGAGGAGGCAAAGGTGCGTCGCAGGTCATGGGGCGCAAACATCTCCAGACCGGCTTCAACTCTTCTGGTCTCCAAGATGTGGTAGATGGCCTGATCCGACATCCGCTCTCCAGTCACATCATCAAACCGCCTGATCCTCGGGAATAAAGGCCCTTCATGCGTTCCTCGAACCTCTTCAACCCACTTATCCAGTCTTTTCCATGCGCCACCAGGCACATACGCCATTCTCTCTTTGTTGCCCTTGCCAAGAACCTTGAGAGCGCGGTCCTTGTAGATCATGCTTCCCATGTCCAGCGCAACGATTTCCGAGCGGCGCAAGCCACACCCGAGGAGCACCCCGAGAATGGCCGCATCCCGAAGCCCTTTGGCGCTTGAATCACTTTCACATGTGAAAAAGAGGCTGCGAATCTCATGGCGTTCAAGTGCCCGCCCTTTAGGAAGTCGAGATCCACGTACTGAACGGACTTGCTTAATGTGCTGGAAGCTATCCGTATCAATTTGCTTCATCGTCCAGGCTTCAAGAGCCACCCCTTTGAGCGCTGACAGGTAGGTGTTGATCGTTGCCGGAGCCTTCCCTGCATCCCCCAGCATTTCCAGCACCGCCAATATGTGGTGCCGCCTCATTGAGCTCCATGCACAGTCACGAAGGTTCTGAAACCCGATCATCTTGGCGACAATGTTGAGGAATGAGCTCATGGTCTGCCTGCTTCGCTTTGACCCGAGGCTCACCAGATAGGCGACGGCGGGGTTGTCCTGGATGTTCCGGAGCGAGCTCGATGACGGCAACAGTTCACCGCGAATGCTTTGTTCTGCCGGAACATTTACTTTCGCATGTGAAACTAGCTCTTCCTTGTCATTGTTTGTGTCGTGCAAAGTTACCTCCTAAGCCCGACCGCAACGAGAAGAAAATCCCATATTTTGAGGTGAAGAGGTAGTTCCTCCTCCATATGTTGCGTTTCGTAGCTTTGCATCAGTGGTTCAAACTTGGTTGGATTGCACAGCAATTCGTAAACTGTTCGGTTGGGCTTGGTGATCGGCTTATTCGGAGTGAATCCATGTTTGTTCTGGAGGTACAGCGCTACCGCGCCACTTCTGGATTCTCCGTAATAGCAATGAACGAAGATCTGATCGATACCGCTACCAACCAATCCATCCAGGAAGGTGGACAGCTTTTCAGCCTGGGATGAGTCAATGTAAGAGGCGTAATTCATCCGGAACGCTGCCTTCATCGTGTGGATGGTGTTCTCAGAATAGCCGCCGTCATAGAAGCTATCGCGGTACAACTGCCCCCACTGTCCGAGAGCGGCAGGGGACTTGTCTGGGTCAGTTATGGAGATCATGGCCGCACCGGGAACCGGCTCCAGTCTTTCGGCCTCCGCTTGACTAATGAAAAAGACTTTTTTGCTAAGCATGTCCCATCATCCCCTTACAAGGATGTGTTGCGAGTAGCTCACGCGCCTGACTTTGCCCCTCTTGAGTATCTACAGGAGCGGTCGTATACACACCTCCATGCCGCAAGTCCACAATACTGGTCCGACAGCAAGAACCTACGTTCTGAACTTTATTGTCCGAATCCAAACCAGCAAAAGTATGGCACGGTCCAGGGAATGGTTTCCTGCAAATAGAGCAGCGCTCAAAGTTCTTATCGAGGATTCTCTTTAAAACTTTCTCAAATTTGTTTTTGTTTAACATCGAGTTCTCCACACAAAGTTACTGGCCGAGCATCCCAGCCAAGGTGGTCTGCTGGCCTTCGCTACAAGGTGCAAATCCGGCAAAAGCACCGGCATTAACCTTGAGCTCATCAAAGCGTCCATCGGTGTCCCGGTAGTACACCTTACGTTTTCCAATTCCACCTTCGAGGTTTGCGGCCAACCAGGCGATCACTGCATCAGCATCGTTCGTAACTGATGCTCCCTGATCCAGATCGATAAGTACCAGGTGGGTGTCCGTCTGGAGTGCCACTTCAAAGGTCGCTCTTACATCAAAAATCACTGGTCGCGCTCCTTGTAAAAAGTGGGCATTCAGCACCACCTATCCTATTCCAAAAACTCTACTTTTTCAAAGATACATTTTAATAAGTAGAACAACAGCAAGAAGAACTTAAATTTATTTACCGTAATTATCATAATTACGGTAATACGGTAATACGGTAATTTTACAGATTTAGATGGAATGGTATAAGATGTCTCGCTGGAACATACTTGCTGAAAAAACGCTTAACAACGATAGTGAAAACATCATGTACAGGTGCGAGAGATAATATGTATAAGAGCCTTGAAGATCTGATGGCGGGTATTTACGAGATGGCAGCGCCAGATGGCATCATCTGTAACGAGGTTTCCAAATTCCTTGCGGCCAACCAGGTCAAGCCGGAAGACATAAGCTCTGGGATCTGGTTTTTCCTGTGGCTGAAATCAGCTCCCAAGGATGCGAAGCCAATCCAAAAAGAAATCCCCGGATTTGGAGTTGTTCTCAACATGCCGACTTATGGCGGAACGCTCAACGAAGCAATCACAGGGTTGATCGAGAACGAGTGCCGTCAAATAGAGCTCGCTGAGGGACATCCGAGCCTTGAGGCTTGGGTTGAATCAGTATTAGCCGGTCGAGATGACGGAGAGGAAAATGAAGCTGCGGCCAATATCGTGGATCTGCTTAATGGGTGTCACGACCTACTGGATACAGCAATAATCAATTACCTTTTTAAGGTGGGAAAAATCAACGAGCAAGAGATTTTGTCGCTCATCTATTATGGAGAGCTATGTGACCACTCTCTTGTCGGTACGCCTTTTTCAACGTTACATATCCCGAGTGAAAATAACGTCCACGAACGTAACATCATCCCCATTAAAAAAGGAGCCAGTTAGGCTCCTTTTTGTTACTCAGGGTTTGCTTTGAGAAACAACTTCATTCCAAGTATGCAGCACCTTCGATAGGTGCTGATGCTTTCTGGTGAAGTCCTTATCATCCAAGAGTGCTTTAAATGGCGCGTTCAGGTCACTGCATGTGACGTTCTTGCCGATCACAGACAGGGTATCCTGGAGTGATCCACCAGCAGCATCAAGCCCCATTCTATCGACGGTCTCACTACTCACCATTGCCTGGACAACATTGGTGAATGCCTTTGAGTTGAGCTGCTCAACGCTCAGGGCTGTATTGCATTTCTGCTCAACCGCTTGCTTGTACTAGATGGTGTACTTTGCAGTGATAGGTGACATGGTGTTCATCGCAAGTATGTATGCGTCTACCTCACTGGTCGGTAATGTCGCGGCGTAGACTGACGAGCATGATGCGGCTGCGGCCATTATCAAAGTTATTACCTTCTTATTCTTCATTTCTCTGAAATCCCCCTTTAAAATATGGAGCTACAACTCATTTGTACCAATCATAATACTATTGATTTCCAAAAGTATCTCTCTCTACTGACTCTATGATGGCTCGCCTTCCAAACACTTGGCCGCTGGCGTCGGTTAGCTAGACTAACACCAGCGTATTCAATGAATAACTAGCCAAAAACCTTTATCAATTCTTTAATTGTTCTGGCAGACTCCATTTCCTCCATAATCTTTTCAATTCCGACGCCGGAATCCAAATTACTTCTGTACTTTTTAGCCAAATCACAAAGTTCAGATTTTAACTCCTTGCAATCCAGATTAGAGATAAGAACAGCATTGAAATTAGCCTTAAACAGTCGAGAACCATACATCACAATTTCTACAGGCCAGTACCAGAATGGACTTAGCGGCTTGTAGCTCGCAACCTCGTCTATTTTGTAGTGACGACCTTCCGAATCATAAATGTCCATCAGCTCAAAATAACCGTTCCTCAAAGACTGAATAGTACATTTCCCGAACTCGGATTCTGATGCCACTACGAAGAGCGACCTTTTCTTGCTGCTCACAAGCAGCGCTGGAAATTCAATTTGCACAACCGCATCCCTCATCATTTATTGAATCAGCTAAACCACCACTAACAGGAGAGGCTTGAGCTACTTTTGCCCATTCAGGCGTCCCGTGCCACCAACGACCAAATGCGCTATATGGGGTAGGTCCATTGCCGTGAATGTTTTGGTGAATATCTCTTGGAATGGACTTCAAGTTCCAAGGATGGTTTTTTATTGAGTCAGGAACATATTTGCCAAACTTGCCATTTCTCTGAATAGCCCAATGGTGAAGCTCATTACCTCGTGGAACCCCTTGAACTTTCCTTACTCTGGGTGAGACATTGCTCCATTTTTGGCTTAATTTGAACCACGATTTACCGGAGCTGGCATGTCTGAAAACTCCTGACGCCCAGCCGCCACCTATAGCCCCAATCGCTCCGGCGATTCCAACTTTTGACCAACTAACACATTTCCAACTCCCATTATTTTCGATTAGTTGGCTAAGTAGCTCCAACCCAGCTCCAATACCTGCACCAACAAACGCAAATTCACCCGTCGGGTCGGTATTGGACATAGGGTTTCCATGCACATACCCGTAGGTGTTTACTCCATCGATCAGGCCAAGAGGGTCGCTGGTAATGTACCGCCCGGTCGCTGGGTCGTAGTAACGCCGCCAGTTGTAGTGGAACCCGGTCTCCGCGTCGTAATACTGTCCTGGGAATCGCAGGTTGAAGGTTGGCCCCTGGATGATGATGCTGGCCTTACCGAACGGGCTGTAGCTCGCCTTCCAAACGACTTGGCCGCTGACGTCGGTCAGTGCCTTCGGGGTGCCCAGGTGATCGACGTGGACTTGGTAGGTCTGTCCTGACTGAACAAAGCCCAAGGGTGTCCCATCGAGCCAGATGTACTCCGCCAGCACGTCTCCAGTGGCCGCGTCCAGCTCCTCGATGAGGTTTCCTGCCAGGTCGTAAACCAGCAGCCGGGTATGCCCGTTTAGGGTCTTGGTTACACGCTGATCCAGATGGTTGTATGTGTAGCTTACAGTCACTCCCGCGACCGTTGCGGCCACCAGCCGGTTCTGGCTGTCATAGGTGAAGGTATCCGCCCCCTGCTTCGTCAGGTTGCCATTGGCGTCATAGCTTCTGGAGGTTTGCCCGGCCTTCACCAACCAGTTGTTCATGTAGTTGATGGTGTAGCTTTGGCTCAGGCCATCGGTCGTGATCGAGGTCCTGTTGCCGGTGGCGTCATAGCCATAGCCCAAAACGCCATAGATCCCCTCAGCAGAGGTGATGCGGCCAACCGCGTCATAACCGAGTGACTGATTGACTGATGAGCTGAGATTGTCGTCTATGGCTGAAATCAACGAGTCTGGCGTGTACCGATAGACCAGCGAATGCACCCTAGCAGCGTCGATGCCGGTGACACGGTAATCGAGATCCAGAGTGCGGCTTTCTGAAATGCCGTTCCCTCTGACCATACTGGTGACGGGGCCAAAGGGCGCTCGCTCAATCTGGCTTGCCAGGTTTGTTGTGGTGCCTGCTTGTGTCGTTGTCACCTCGATGACGTCACCGGCTGAGTCACGGGTGTAGGAGACCTCACGGCCACTGGGATACGTGATCTTCGTGACGAGGCCTGCACCATCGTATTGGTACTGGGTAGTCAGGCTCTGCCCGTGGGTTTCCCAGGTTTCGTAAGCCAGCCATCCTTCGGGGGTGTAGCCAAATCTCCGGACACCGTTGCCATCATCGACTGAGGTCAAGCGGCCTATGCCGTATGGTGAGGTTGCTTCGTCGTACCCGTACAGAATTGGCGATTCGCCAGCGACATCGCTGGAGGTTTCGATGATCCGGTTCAGCGCGTCATAGCTGTAGCTTGTGGTTTGCCCCTTGGCCGTTTTGCGCGTTGCCACGTTACCGGCTTCGTCATAGGTAATGTCGGTGGTGCCGGTGTCCGGGCTCCGGACCTGGGTCACTTCGCCAAAGCCGTTGTAGCTGTAGTAGGTCAGGCGCGAACGAGGGTCGGAGACACGGTAAACATCGCCGGTATCCTTGTAGAGCACCTGCGTGACCTTCCCGAGGGGATCGGTCGTTTGTGTCCGGTGATGGAAGCCGTCGTACTTGTAGGAGTGTGTGTTACCAGAGGGACTGGTCTCCTGTATCAGGTTTGCCACCACATCGTAGGAAAACGATGACTGATTGCTATAGGCGTCGGAGACACTGGAGAGCCAGCCGATTTCGTTGAAGATCCGGCGCTCTATCCAACGGGTCTGGCCCAGCGCATCGAGCAGTCGCTCTTCTACTGGGTTCCCGAGGTCATTGAGCTCAAGCTCGCGCCGGTTGCCCTGTGCATCTGTTTCCGCCACCAGCCGATGTGCAGCGTCGTACTCATAGCTGACGGTTGCACCATTTGGCTTGGTCAGCGAACTCAGGAGGCCCACAGCATCATAGTTGTAGACCGTGGTTCCTTCTGGCCCAGTGGAGCTGACAAGTCTTCCTCTGGCGTCATAGGTGAGGGTTTGGGTTACACCATTGACACCCTGAATGGTCCCGGCGCGACCGTTCGCGTCGTAGTCACCAAACTGCGTCACCTGCCCCAGCGCGTTCGTTGTCCGGATCAGGTTGCCCTGGTCATCGTAGTCAAATGTCGTAACATCGCTGACGTCGGTGCGCGGACCATCAACCGAGGCCAACAGGCTCGGCTTTCCTGTACCAACAGGGGCATAGGTGTAGGTCCATGTCCGGGAAGCGCCCGAGCTGCGATCAGTGACCTTGCGGCTTATCACCCGGAGATGAGTGTCGTAGGTGAGCTCAGTGATCCTGGTTGGTTCTGTGATTTTTGCCGGGAGCGACTTGGAAGGAAGCCAGTCGGTCGTAACCTTACCCCCGTCCTGGTCTATCTGGGTGGTTTCCAATCCCCGGTCGTTATGGGTGAACGTGCGCTTCTGCCCAGCGCGGTCAGTAATGCTGGAGACGAGGCCTTTGCTGTCGTAGACGTAGGTTTCCTTGCCGCCCACAAAGCCGGTACACGGCGCACCCTCAACCACATCAGGCTTGAGCATCCCATTGTGGCGACTGTAGGTGTATCGCTGAACGTGGCCGAGGGCATTGGTGACAGAGACGCTTCCGTCAGCGTTGTAGCTTACCTGAGTTTTCTCTGCGCCCCCGGCGTGTTCGCTTAGAACCGCTCTCCCCTGAGTATCATATCCCCATGTGGCGAAACGGTTGCCGTTCTCGTCCACCAGCCCAGAGAGCAAACCCGGTGCATTCGGGTCATCGTAGAGATAGCTGCGGCTCGTATTGTCCTGGTAGATCACTTCCGCCAGCTTGCCAGCGCTGTTGTACTGGTACTGAATACTGCCACCAGCAGGATCGGTGACACTGACCATGCGGCCATCTTGATACTGGAACTGGATGGTGCGGCCAAAGCCGTCAGTGATCGAGGATAGCTCTCCGTTCAGATAGCTCAGGGTGATGTGATTGCCGTTGGGCTTCTCGATGCCGGTCAGTCGTCCGGTTTCATCATAGGCCTCGACTACCCCGTCAGATTGAGTGTAGCGCCAGCCGGTAGCATCCTTCGTCAAGGTATCATCGGTTTTCCATGTTGGCACCCAGACAGAGGACGAGTTGTAGAACGCGAGTTGTTGCCCTTCTGGCCGGTGCAGGACAACCATGTTCTCACCGTACTTCGAGGCGTTGACCTCGACGCTCCGCGAGTAGGTATGCCGCCAGCCGCCGAGCTCTTCATCAGGAAGGTGGCTATTGTAGTATCTGGTGAATGTGAAAGGGTCGGAGCCTCCGCTTTGATAATCCAGTTCAGCCTGGAACTTGTTGCCGGTGCCAAGATGGATAGGGTTCCCTACACACATGGTCGTTGTTGGTAAGCCGAGATCCCTGTCCAGGAACGGTGTTTTATCCATCTCACCCGGCAGAACATAGGTTGAGCGCCAGTAGACCGTAGCTGGGTCGCCAGTGCAGGTAGTGGGGTCATAATCGCCAGTAGCACCTAGATACTTAAAACAGATCCTGGAGACATAACGGCCATCACCATAACTGGCAACCGGATAAAGCGCATCCCCAACTGGCGTTCCCTTCCCTTGCTCCTCACCAGAGCGATAATTCTTCATGAAGGAATGCGCGTCTATGATGGTGTTGAAGCGCATTTTGTCTACTTCGGTGCTCACGGCTACAACCCGCCATTGTGCAAAAGCAACGCATGGCAAAGTTGCGAGCACCACAACGGCCAATGACCGCAGGTTTCGCATCAGTAAAAGGGAAGGTCTCGATCTCATTTACAGCTCCAGTTTTTATGCTGGAGCTATTTTCAGGTGGGAGAGTCGTTATCAACGACTGCGTTATTGCCCTTTTAGGGTATGAATACGTGATTTGGAGAGGTTGTGTATTCAGAACAAATGAGAAGCAGGTTACTCATTTCGCTCAAACACTGTGACAAGAACACGTTTTTGGTTGTCGTCGTTGATCACCATCAGGTACTTGAACTTGGAATCTCTATGGCCCCAGACTTCCACGTTATCTACGCGGCCATACTTTCTGGCTTTATGGCGAGCCACTTTCTCGTCAAAGGGCTGAACCTGTAACTCTGGATGCTGGAGGCGGCCAACAAGTGAGGCCCACGGTTTTTTAGGGTCTCCAGAGGTTATCCGGGCCTGATACTGATCGATGGCATGTTGAGTAACCAGGACGGGGCCAATGGCAGGTGTAGATATTTCGTCATGGGTCTGGGTATAGGCTTGCTTGTCCACATCGAGGAGCTCAATGTTGCCCTCTCCCGGCTCATCCATAAACTCCATGCTCTGCGAGACTTCAATAGTAGCGCCCTTTAAACGCCCAGTGAGGCAAGCCGCAAACTTGAAAGCAAAAGCCTTGGTGGATTTGCCCAGCGCCAGCTTCTTGATTGCACCTTTGGATACCACCAGCTTGTAACCAGCACCAGCACCTGGCTCTCTGCAAAAAACCTGTTTGTCCAGCGCCAGATAGCGAATGGCTACGAGCTCAGCCAAAAGATCCGCTTCTTCGTGGTCAAAATCAATATGGACATCAAGGATGCCTTTCCGTTTTGTACCAACGCGCCAGAATACAAGGGCTGAATTATTTGAAGTTTTCTTCGAGACGGTAGTCAATGTCATCATGGTCTATTTCTCCATTGTCGGGATAATGGTCGGCATCGCCGCCAGCCCCCCTATTCGTTTGGGTTCATTTAGATGCTATCACGGGTTTTAAAAATGCAACCCCTAGTGTCACTCTATTTATGGTCCCATGTATTTTTATAAGCTCGGGCTAGGCGTTTCTCGATCACTTCTGACAAACTGCAACCATCGACTTCTGACAACCGCTTCAAAATCCTGTGGGCTTTATCGCTTATAGTTATGCTTTTACCAACACCATATCCCCTTCTGCGACGTTGCCTAATTGATGTCCCGAGTTTATTGATTTGCTCTGCTGTCAGGTATTTATTAATCCATTCAGTGAGTTCTGATGGTGATCGCCCTATGCTGTTCAGGCTGTCCACGGCTTCAAGTTTCTTATCGAATGGGACGTCACGCCAGAAAGCTGGGCGCGAAGCAGCTCTGAGGAGATAGATCGCCGTAGCCTGAGCATCTTCATTGGATACTTTCAAAAAATCACCTTTTCCGTTACATGTCACACTTACCTTATCGTGACATGTAACACCTCAAACTGCAAGTATAAAAAAAGGCCAGCTATTGCTGGCCTTTACGTTCATTGTCGCAGTTACTCTTTAGGCGTTGTGATGCTTTTTTTCCTTCTGTTTCTCATGGTAGAGATACAGACTGCCGCCAGTGACGACAGTGAAAAAAATGAGCAACCCCAACATGCCTAATGTGAAAGCGTCCATTTGACCCCCTTAGGAATTGCTGACCTTGGTTAAGATTATACCATAGATCCACAGGATAACCCCAATGACCAACACCAAACCGGCTTCTTTGACGGTTATAGTGTCCCCAGATACAGCCAATCCTACAAGGGGTCGTCTCAGAAAACGGAATCTATGGTCACTCCCGTTTTTGCAACACCGATTTTGACGACAAGTTGGCTTGCTTGAATCTATCCGGCGTCTGAATGGGATTTTATTCCCGCGCCTCGATGAGTTCCGCGCCTGATGAACCTCCAGAAAATATACGGCTTCAATGAGCCTTTCCGTTTTACAGGTTCCTCAACAGGCCGGTGGGCCGTTAGTATCATCAATATCAGTATTCGCAAAACCAGATCAGTAATTCTTTAAACCGGTGTATTTCTGCCGTTATGCTACATAAGTTTGCTGTCGTGCCGTTAGGGCCCAGGCTATTCTGGCCAGCTTGTTTGCCAGAGCACAAGTGACGACAAAGTTGCTTTTCCGGCACAGTAAATCCCTGACCCAATCGGCCAATTTGCCAGACTGGTGTTCCAGTTTTTGTATGAATACCCTGGCACACTGAACCAACAAAGTTCGGATCTTTTTATTACCTCGCTTACTAATTCCCAGCAATGTCGTCCTACCTCCCGTGCTGTACTGCCGAGGTACAAGCCCTGTTGCCGCCGCAAAGTCACGGCTGCTGGCGTACTGCTTCCCGTCGCCAATCTCAGTTGAAATAGTACTCGCTGTCAGTGTTCCGACGCAGGGAATGCTCAGCAAGCGCTGTCCAACCTCATCTTCGTCCAACTTTCGTTTCAACTGGGATTCCAGATCTTTAATCTGCTCAACAAGATAGTGATAATGCTGTTGTAATTTCAGCAATAACTGGCTGAGGTAAAGAGGCAAACTATTATCCTCAAGAATGGTACTCAGTCGGCTAATAACGGCAGCTCCTCGGGGAACGCTAATGCCAAATTCCAGCAGAAAAGCATGCATTTGATTGGTTGTTTTCACCTTATCCTGAACCAGGGATTCACGGACACGATGCAGAGCCCGCATTGCCTGCTGAGATTCCGTTCTGGGCTGCACAAAACGCATAGACGGACGCGATGCAGCTTCACAAATAGCTTCGGCGTCGACAAAGTCGTTTTTATTGCTTTTAACGAACGGGCGGACAAATTGTGGTGATATCAGCTTTGGGGAATGCCCCAACTCTTCCAACTTGCGTGCCATAAAGTGAGAACCGCCACAGGCTTCCATTGCGATGGTTGTAGCGGGGCATGTCGCCAAAAATTCGATCAACTTTGGCCGGGTAAATTTTTTACGGTAAACAGCCTTCCCGCGACGATCCTGGCAATGAATATGGAAAGAGTTTTTACCCAGATCGATACCAATGAGCGCAATGTTTTCCATGATAGTTCTCCGAATGAAAGCCTGTCCTCAGCATAGTACCGGGAAGGAGGGAGTGACCATCTCATTAAATAAAGCACGCTAAGGCGTAACTACCCTCGGCTACACCGCGTCGGCACCACGCGGCTCTTTCTCCCCTTGCAGCGAAGCAATCAGCGGGCAAGAAACGTTCCCTTGCCGCGCATGGCAGGCGAACACAAGTTCGGATAGCACGGTTTCCATGCGCGCCAGGTCGGTCATTTTTTCGCGCACGTCCTGAAGCTTGTGCTCGGCCAGGCTGCTGGCTTCCTCGCAGTGGGTGCCGTCATCCAGCCTCAGCAGCTCTGCGATCTCGTCGAGGCTGAATCCGAGCCGCTGGGCTGATTTCACGAAGCGCACCCGCGTCACATCCGCCTCGCCATAGCGGCGGATGCTGCCATAGGGCTTGTCCGGCTCCGGCAACAAGCCCTTGCGCTGATAGAACCGGATTGTTTCCACGTTGACCCCGGCCGCCTTGGCGAAAACGCCAATAGTCAGATTCTCCAAATTTTTTTCCATATCGCTTGACTCCGTACATTGGTACGGAAGTAAGCTTAAGCTATCCAATCCAGATTTGAAAGGACAAGCGTATGTCTGAACCTCAAAACGGGCGCGGGGCGCTCTTCACTGGCGGGCTAGCCGCCATCCTCGCCTCGGCTTGCTGCCTGGGGCCGCTGGTTCTGATCGCCCTGGGGTTCAGCGGCGCTTGGATCGGCAACTTGACGGTGTTGGAACCTTATCGCCCGATCTTCATCGGCGCGGCGTTGGTGGCGCTGTTTTTCGCCTGGCGGCGCATCTACCGACCGGCGCAAGCCTGCAAACCAGGGGATGTGTGTGCGATTCCCCAAGTGCGCGCTACTTACAAGCTCATTTTCTGGGTCGTGGCCGCGCTGGTTCTGGTCGCGCTCGGATTTCCCTACGTCATGCCATTTTTCTATTAATCACAGGAGTTCATCATGAAAAAACTGTTTGCCTCTCTCGCCATCGCTGCCGTTGTTGCCCCCGTGTGGGCCGCCACCCAGACCGTCACGCTGTCCGTACCGGGCATGACCTGCTCCGCTTGTCCGATCACCGTTAAGAAGGCGATTTCCAAGGTCGAAGGCGTCAGCAAAGTTAACGTGACCTTCGAGACACGCGAAGCGGTTGTCACCTTCGATGATGCCAAGACCAGCGTGCAGAAGCTGACCAAGGCCACCGAAGACGCGGGCTATCCGTCCAGCGTCAAGAAGTGAGGCACTGAAAACGGCAGCGCAGCACATCTGACGCCCTTGTCTGCTACCACAAACGAAAAAGGATCTGTCGCATGACCCATCTAAAAATCACCGGCATGACCTGCGACTCGTGCGCGGCGCACGTCAAGGAAGCGCTGGAAAAAGTACCCGGCGTCCAATCTGCCATAGTGTCCTATGCCAAGGGCGCGGCCCAGCTCGCCCTTGATCCAGGCACAGCGCCGGACGCACTGACCGCCGCCGTGGCTGGCCTGGGCTACAAAGCGATGCTCGCCGATGCCCCGCCGACCGACAACCGCACTGGGCTGTTCGACAAGGTGCGCGGCTGGATGGGTGCCGCCGACAAGGGCAGCGGCGGCGAGCGCCCGTTGCAAGTCGCCGTGATCGGCAGCGGTGGAGCCGCGATGGCGGCAGCACTGAAGGCCGTCGAGCAAGGCGCGCAGGTCACGCTGATTGAGCGCGGCACCATCGGCGGCACCTGCGTCAACGTCGGTTGTGTGCCGTCCAAGATCATGATCCGCGCCGCCCACATCGCCCATCTGCGCCGGGAAAGCCCATTCGACGGCGGCATGCCACCCACACCGCCGACGATCTTGCGCGAGCGGCTGCTGGCCCAGCAGCAGGCCCGTGTCGAAGAACTCCGTCATGCCAAGTACGAAGGCATCCTGGACGGCAATTCAGCCATCACCGTTCTGCACGGTGAAGCGCGTTTCAAGGACGACCAGAGCCTTATCGTTAGTTTGAACGAGGGTGGTGAGCGCGTCGTGATGTTCGACCGCTGCCTGGTCGCCACGGGTGCCAGTCCGGCCATGCCGCCGATTCCGGGCCTGAAAGAGTCACCCTACTGGACTTCGACCGAGGCCTTGGTCAGCGACACCATTCCCGAACGCCTAGCCGTGATCGGCTCGTCGGTGGTCGCGCTGGAACTGGCGCAAGCCTTCGCCCGGCTGGGCAGCCAGGTCACGATCCTAGCTCGCAACACGCTGTTCTTCCGCGACGACCCGTCCATCGGCGAGGCCGTCACAGCGGCCTTCCGTGCCGAAGGGATCAAGGTACTGGAACACACGCAAGCCAGCCAGGTCGCGCATGTGAACGGCGAATTCGTGCTGACCACGGGACACGGTGAAGTACGTGCCGACAAGCTGCTGGTCGCTACCGGACGGACACCGAACACGCGCAGCCTGGCACTCGACGCGGCGGGAGTCACCGTCAATGCGCAGGGTGCCATCGTCATCGACAAGGGCATGCGCACCAGCACGCCACACATTTACGCGGCCGGCGACTGCACGGACCAGCCACAATTCGTCTATGTGGCGGCAGCGGCCGGCACCCGTGCCGCGATCAACATGACCGGAGGGGATGCTGCCATCAATCTAACCGCGATGCCGGCCGTGGTGTTCACCGATCCGCAAGTAGCAACCGTGGGCTACAGCGAAGCGGAAGCGCATCACGACGGGATCGAAACCGACAGTCGCACGCTCACGCTCGACAACGTGCCGCGTGCGCTTGCCAACTTCGACACACGCGGCTTTATCAAGCTGGTCATCGAGGAAGGTAGCGGACGGCTCATCGGCGTGCAGGTCGTCGCCCCGGAAGCCGGCGAATTGATCCAGACGGCTGTTCTCGCCATTCGCAACCGCATGACGGTGCAGGAACTGGCCGACCAGTTGTTCCCCTACCTGACGATGGTCGAGGGGCTGAAGCTCGCGGCGCAGACCTTCACCAAGGATGTCAAACAATTGTCCTGCTGCGCAGGATGAAAGGAGATGGAACCATGAAGCTCGCCCCATATATTTTAGAACGTCTCACTTCGGTCAATCGTACCAATGGTACTGCGGATCTCTTGGTCCCGCTACTGCGGGAACTCGCCAAGGGGCGTCCGGTTTCACGAACGACACTTGCCGGGATTCTCGACTGGCCCGCTGAGCGAGTGGCCGCCGTACTCGAACAGGCCACCAGTACCGAATATGACAAAGATGGGAACATCATCGGCTACGGCCTCACCTTGCGCGAGACTTCGTATGTCTTTGAAATTGACGACCGCCGTCTGTATGCCTGGTGCGCGCTGGACACCTTGATATTTCCGGCGCTGATCGGCCGTACAGCTCGCGTCTCATCGCATTGCGCTGCAACCGGAGCACCCGTTTCACTCACGGTTTCACCCAGCGAGATACAGGCTGTCGAACCTGCCGGCATGGCGGTGTCCTTGGTATTGCCGCAGGAAGCAGCCGACGTTCGTCAGTCCTTCTGTTGCCATGTACATTTCTTTGCATCTGTCCCGACGGCGGAAGACTGGGCCTCCAAGCATCAAGGATTGGAAGGATTGGCGATCGTCAGTGTCCACGAGGCTTTCGGCTTGGGCCAGGAGTTTAATCGACATCTGTTGCAGACCATGTCATCTAGGACACCGTGATCGGATATCGACCCAATGTTCTACGGCACCGGCATCGGATTCGCAGCGCGCGGATTGAACTCGGCGAAACGGTATATGCATTGCCGTGAACCGACCAAAAGGAGGTGTTCGATGAACGCCTACACGGTGTCCCGGCTGGCCCTTGATGCCGGGGTGAGCGTGCATATCGTGCGCGACTACCTGCTGCGCGGATTGCTGCGGCCAGTCGCCTGCACCACGGGTGGCTACGGCCTGTTCGATGACGCCGCCTTGCAGCGACTGTGCTTCGTGCGGGCCGCCTTCGAGGCGGGCATCGGCCTCGGCGCATTGGCGCGGCTGTGCCGGGCGCTGGATGCGGCGAACTGCGATGAAACTGCCGCGCAGCTTGCTGTGCTGCGTCAGTTCGTCGAACGCCGGCGCGAAGCGTTGGCCAATCTGGAAGTGCAGTTGGCCGCCATGCCGACCGCGCCGGCACAGCATGCGGAGAGTTTGCCATGAACAGCCCCGAGCGCATGCCGGCCGAGACACACAAGCCGTTCACCGGCTACCTGTGGGGTGCGCTGGCGGTGCTCACCTGTCCCTGTCATTTGCCGATTCTCGCCATTGTGCTGGCCGGCACGACGGCCGGCGCGTTCATCGGCGAGCACTGGGGTATTGCAGCCCTCACGCTGACCGGCTTGTTTGTCCTGTCTGTGACGCGGCTGCTGCGGGCCTTCAGAGGTCGATCATGAGCGCTTCCCAGCCAATTGAATGGACAGTGGCGCAACTGGCGCAGGCGGTCGAGCGCGGGCAGCTTGAGCTGCACTACCAGCCGATTGTCGATTTGCGCAGTGAGCAGATTGTCGGCGCGGAAGCCCTGTTGCGCTGGCGTCATCCGACGCTCGGACTGTTGCCGCCGGGCCAGTTCCTGCCCGTGATCGAATCGTCCGGCCTGATGCCGGAAATCGGCGCATGGGTGCTGGGCGCAGCCTGCCGTCAAATGCGCGACTGGCGGGTGCTGGCATGGCAACCGTTCCGGCTGGCCGTCAATGTTTCGGCGAGCCAAGTGGGGCCAGATTTCGACAAGTGGGTAAAGGGCGTGCTGGCCGATGCCGGGTTGCCCGCCGCGTATCTTGAAATTGAGCTGACCGAATCGGTTGCGTTCGGTGATCCGGCGATCTTCCCCGCCCTGGAAGCTTTGCGACAGATCGGTGTGCGCTTCGCCGCCGACGACTTCGGCACCGGCTATTCCTGCCTGCAACACCTGAAATGCTGCCCCATCAGCACGCTCAAGATCGACCAATCGTTTGTCGCCGGACTCGCCAACGACCACCGCGACCAGACCATCGTGCGCACCGTGATTCAGCTTGCGCATGGGCTTGGCATGGAAGTAGTGGCCGAAGGCGTGGAAACATCGGCGAGTCTTGATTTGTTGCGACAAGCGGACTGCGACACAGGACAAGGCTTCCTGTTCGCCAAGCCGATGCCGGCGGCGGCATTCGCCGTCTTCGTCAGTCAATGGAGGGGTGCCACCATGAATGCAAATGATCCGACTGCCACCAGTTGCTGCGTGTGCTGCAAGGAAATCCCGCTCGATGCCGCCTTCACCCCGGAAGGCGCGGAATACGTCGAGCACTTCTGCGGGCTGGAGTGCTATCAGCGCTTCCAGGCGCGCGCCAAGACCGGGAGCGAAACCGATGCCGATCCGAACGCCTGCGACTCATCACTGTCAGACTGAGGCATACCCTAACTGGATGTCAGGCAAGGCCGCACCGCGCCGTCAGAATAGAGTCCGCTTTCACATTCTTTGACACATGCTTGCCAAGGTCATAGATTTCAGCCTGACAAATTCAAGGCTTCGGGCGCAATGGAACCAAAAACCAACGTAAGCCCTACCGCCCATCCAGCCTATGGAGGCATCTTGCAGGGACAACGCATCGGTTACGTCCGAGTCAGCAGTTATGACCAGAACCCGGAACGCCAACTTGAGCAGGTCGAGATCGGCAAGCTGTTCACCGACAAGGCCTCAGGCAAGGACACCCAGCGCCCGCAACTGGAGGCTATGCTCGGATTCGTCCGCGAAGGCGATACCGTGGTGGTGCACAGCATGGATCGCCTGGCGCGCAACCTCGACGATCTGCGCCGTCTGGTGCAAAAGCTGACCAAGCGCGGTGTACGCATCGAGTTCTTGAAGGAGGGGTTGGTGTTCACCGGCGAGGACTCTCCCATGGCCAACCTCATGTTGTCGGTCATGGGTGCCTTTGCCGAGTTCGAGCGCGCCCTGATCCGCGAGCGGCAGCGCGAGGGCATCGCCCTGGCCAAGCAGCGCGGTGCCTACCGGGGCCGCAAGAAAGCCCTCTCCGACGAGCAAGCCATCACGTTGCGGCAGCGGGCCGCTGCGGGCGAGCCGAAGGCTCAGCTCGCCCGCGAGTTCGGCATCAGCCGTGAAACCCTCTACCAGTACCTTCGCACGGACGACTGAACCATGCCGCGTCGCTCGATTCTCTCGGCCACTGAGCGAGACACCTTGCTTGCGCTGCCAGAAAGCCAGGATGACCTGATCCGCTACTACACCTTCAACGACTCCGACCTGTCGCTGATCCGCCAGCGGCGCGGCGACGCCAACCGCCTGGGCTTTGCGGTGCAGCTCTGCCTGCTGCGCTACCCCGGCTACGCACTGGGTACTGACAGTGAGCTGCCCGAGCCGGTCATCCAGTGGGTGGCCAAGCAAGTTCAGGCCGACCCGGCGAGCTGGGCGAAGTACGGCGAACGCGACGTGACTCGCCGCGAGCACGCCCAGGAACTGCGCACCTACCTACAACTGGCCCCGTTCGGCCTGTCCGACTTCCGCGCCCTGGTGCGCGAGCTGACCGAGTTGGCCCAGCAGACCGATAAGGGTTTGCTGCTGGCCGGCCAGGCGCTGGAGAGTCTGCGGCAGAAGCGGCGCATCCTGCCGGCGCTGAGCGTGATTGACCGGGCCTGCTCGGAAGCCATTGCGCGGGCCAATCGCCGGGTCTACCGCGCCCTCGTCGAACCACTCACGGACTCGCATCGGGCCAAGCTGGACGAGCTGTTGAAGCTCAAGGCCGGCAGCAGCATCACCTGGTTGACCTGGTTGCGGCAGGCCCCACTAAAACCGAACTCCCGGCACATGCTCGAACACATCGAGCGGCTGAAGACATTTCAGCTGGTGGATTTGCCCGAAGCTCTGGGCCGGCACATCCACCAGAACCGCCTGCTCAAGCTGGCCCGCGAGGGTGGGCAGATGACGCCCAAAGACCTCGGTAAGTTTGAGCCGCAGCGGCGCTACGCGACCCTGGCCGCCGTGGTGCTGGAGAGTACGGCGACCGTGATTGATGAGCTGGTCGATCTGCACGACCGCATCCTGGTCAAGCTGTTTAGCAGCGCCAAGAACAAGCATCAGCAGCAGTTCCAGAAGCAAGGCAAGGCGATCAACGACAAGGTGCGCCTGTACTCCAAGATCGGCCAGGCCCTGCTGGAGGCCAAGGAAAGCGGCAGCGATCCCTACGCCGCCATCGAGGCGGTGATTCCCTGGGACGAGTTCACCGAGAGCGTCAGCGAGGCCGAGCTGCTGGCCCGGCCGGAGGGCTTCGACCATCTGCACCTGGTTGGCGAGAACTTCGCCACCCTGCGCCGCTATACGCCGGCCTTGTTGGAGGTGCTGGAACTGCGCGCCGCCCCGGCTGCGCAAGGCGTGCTGGCGGCCGTGCAGGCCCTGCGCGAGATGAACGCCGACAACCTGCGCAAGGTGCCGGCCGATGCGCCCACCGCCTTCATCAAGCCGCGCTGGAAGCCGCTAGTGATAACCCCGGAAGGCCTCGACCGGCGCTTTTACGAAATCTGCGCCCTGTCCGAGCTGAAGAACGCGCTGCGATCCGGCGACATCTGGGTCAAGGGCTCGCGGCAGTTCCGCGACTTTGACGACTACCTGCTGCCGGCAGAGAGGTTCGCCGCGCTCAAGCATGCGCAGGCTCTGCCCCTGGCGATCAACCCGAACAGCAACCAGTACCTGGAAGAGCGCTTGCAGCTGCTGGACGAGCAGCTGGCCACCGTCACCCGCCTGGCCAAGGACAACGAGCTGCCCGATGCCATCCTCACCGAGTCGGGGCTGAAGATCACCCCACTGGATTCCGCGGTGCCCAATACCGCGCAGGCGCTGATCGACCAGACCAGCCAGTTGCTGCCGCGCATCAAGATCACCGAACTGCTGATGGACGTGGACGACTGGACGGGCTTCAGCCGCCACTTCACCCACCTGAAGGACGGTGCCGAGGCCAAAGACCGGACATTGCTGCTGTCAGCGATCCTGGGCGATGCGATCAACCTCGGGCTGACCAAGATGGCCGAGTCGAGCCCCGGCCTGACCTACGCCAAGCTATCCTGGCTGCAAGCCTGGCACATCCGAGACGAAACCTACTCGGCGGCCCTAGCCGAGCTGGTCAACCACCAGTACCGTCATACCTTCGCCGCTCACTGGGGCGACGGAACGACCTCTTCTTCCGATGGCCAGCGCTTCCGGGCGGGCGGTCGGGGTGAAAGCACCGGGCACGTCAACCCGAAGTACGGCAGCGAGCCGGGGCGGCTGTTCTACACCCATATTTCCGACCAGTACGCACCGTTCAGCACCCGCGTGGTGAATGTCGGCGTGCGCGATTCCACCTATGTGCTTGACGGCTTGCTGTACCACGAGTCCGACCTACGGATTGAGGAGCACTACACCGACACGGCTGGCTTCACCGATCACGTCTTCGCCCTGATGCACCTGCTGGGCTTCCGCTTCGCACCGCGCATCCGCGACCTCGGCGAAACCAAGCTGTATGTTCCGAATAGCGTCCAGGACTACCCGACATTGCGCCCAATGGTTGGCGGCACCCTGAACATCAAGCATGTCCGCGCCCACTGGGACGACATCCTGCGCCTGGCCAGCTCGATCAAGCAGGGCACCGTCACTGCCTCGCTGATGCTGCGCAAGCTCGGCAGCTACCCGCGCCAGAACGGTCTGGCCGTGGCCTTGCGCGAACTGGGCCGGATTGAGCGCACACTGTTCATCCTCGACTGGCTGCAAAGCGTAGAGCTACGTCGCCGCGTGCATGCCGGACTGAACAAGGGCGAGGCGCGCAACTCCCTGGCCAGGGCGGTGTTCTTCAACCGCCTCGGCGAAATCAGGGATCGGAGCTTCGAGCAGCAGCGCTACCGGGCCAGCGGTCTCAACCTGGTGACGGCCGCCATCGTGCTGTGGAACACGGTGTACTTGGAACGCGCCACCCAGGCGATGAGCGAAGCGGGGAAGTCGGTGGATAGCGAGCTGCTGCAATACCTGTCGCCGCTGGGGTGGGAGCACATCAACCTGACCGGCGATTATGTCTGGCGGCAGAGCCGCAGGCTGGAGGACGGGAAGTTTCGGCCGCTAAGGCTGCCCGGAAAACCTTAACGTACGATTTTTAATGAGATGGTCACTCCCTCCTTCCCAGTACTATGCTGAGGACAGGCTTTCATTCGGAGAACCATCATGGAAAACATTGCGCTTATTGGTATCGATCTGGGTAA
>NZ_JAWOVO010000028.1:0-54140 GCF_033339955.1 Vibrio sp. 1731
GTAATGTTTGAATTGACTGTGCTGAATCCGAAGATTCAATGGTCACTTCGTTTCATTGAAACCTAATTTGATACCGAGGTATCTAATTGGATTATCATCAACGAGTGCCCACACAGATTGATAGGTTCTTATTTTTAAAGAGCTTTTCTAACATTTTCAGCAACTTAGTTGCTCGTCGTTAGGGGTGCGTATCTTACTTCACACCGTGAGAGAGTCAAGCATTTTTTTCAAATTCTTTTTTCTCTCTTCCCGACTCGCTGTGTGACTTTCGTCTCACTCCGTGTCGGTGGATGCGCAGTATAGGGAGTTGAGAAATTAGTACAAGCGTTTTTTGCAAACAAAAAACCAATCGGTCATAAATTAGCCAAAAGTGCGATATTTGCATATTTCTTCGTCACATTTGAGACATATCACAGCAATTGGTTGGAAAAACACCAACCATATACGTAAGATTCATGTGTCTATTCTGTTAATGGACAATCGATCTCTTTATCACTATGTGTAGTAATTAAAATGACGTCTAAAAAAAATCTGATTTTATGTGTTGGGCTGGCCATCGTTGGGGGAATCATCTTCTCTCAATTCATCATCCCACCAGCCTTGAGCTTCCTCATTGGTGTTATCGCTACTGCTTTTCTTTTTTCATTTTCTAGCAAAACACCTGTTCTTCAATCTTCGGATCCTGATCCTTCAACTAAAACGCTGTATGTCGGCAACCTTCCTTATAAGGCCAATGAGAGTCATGTTCGCGATTTGTTTGCTGAATATGGACAGGTCTATGCAGTACGCTTAATGAAAGATAAGCGCACTGGAAAAAGAAGAGGGTTTGGTTTTGTAGTGATGGCTGCGGCAGATGCCAAGCCAGCTATCGCTAAACTTAATGAAAAGGAATATATGGAGAGAACGCTAAAAGTGAGAATTGCGAACGATCCTAAACATCCGGATGGCGGTAAACCTGAACAGGATTAAAACCTAGCTTCTTTAAACAAATGTTCAGTGCATCTTCCTGCCAAGGAGTTGCACTGGCATAAATCGACTTACTTCCCTCTTCTGTATCCTCAATTTCATCACTTAATAGCAATGCTTTTACTCGACGTGCAATCGCTGCGCCTGAATCAATTAAAGTAACGTCCCCACCCAAAGCTTGATGAATCTCCTCTTTGATTAAAGGGAAGTGAGTACAACCGAGCACCGCAACATCGACTTTATCGCGAAGGGGAAGCAGGATATTTGTCAGTTCGTCGAGAGAAACGCTGTTGCCTCGCAACTTCTCTTCGGCCATATCTACCAAGCGAGTTGATCCCACCAGCTCAACTGGTTTGCCTTGCGCAAAGTCCCGTATTAACTCGTGAGTATATTGGCGTGTTACTGTCGCCGGAGTGGCGATCAGCCCTACCCCTTTTGATGCTAAAAGCGATGCGGGTTTAATCGCAGGGACAACACCAACAACGGGAATCGATAAATTTTCGCGTAAGGAAGGAAGCACTATGGTGCTCGCCGTGTTGCAAGCAATGACGACAATGTCGACTTGGTGTTCTTCGACTAAAGAAGATACCAGTTGGTTAACTCGTGAAACGAGTACAGCCTGATCGAGTTCACCATAAGGGTAAGCCTGATTATCGAATAAGTATAAGTAGTCTATCTGGGGCAATAGGCGATGTATCTCTTGGAATACAGAAAGACCACCAACACCAGAGTCAAAAACTAGGACTTTTTTCTTACTTGCTACTCGCACGAGTCTTACCTAAAGAACAGAAACGTTGCGATCATACTGCGTAGATTTGTTTTGGCAATGCTTTAGCATGGTATCTTTGATGGCTGAATCTATCTCCAGATTCTACATTTCGCTTCGTCAACTCGATATGTCCTTGAAAAGATGGCGAAGACGTGACCAATGTGTGAAATTCACCATTTTCCCCACAGGGATCAATTTGACTTGGTAATGACTCTATTAGGGCTTTGTCATACCAGCGACCACACCATTCTGGAGGGAGAACTCTTCCGTCGATGGTGATTAACATCGTTTGAATACCACGCTCTATGATTTCCATCGCTAGTTTCTCGCTGCTCTCCCCTAATAGAGGAAAGACGCATTCCCAGCCAACAGGTTCAATATAGCTGCGTCGGTAATCGGCAATGCCATTACAAAACATATCACCAAATGCGACAGCTTCTATGTTCAGACCACTACTTTGTAATCCATTAACGATGGTCGATTGATAAATGTCGTTACTTGGAAAGATTTCATGTAGCTCGATAGTAATGAGCGGAAGCGCAAGTAAGTCTGCTTGCATTTGTACGACTTCAAGCGGAGTTGCTTGGAAAGGGACTTCTTTCCCTACGTAAGTCGTGTACAAACCGACAACTTGATAATTTGGATTCTCGTTAAGGCGCTCAAGCGTTAATGTCGAATCTTTACCACTGGACCAGCTGATCACAACTCGCTTGGGTTTCTTCATTCGATTTTCCACCACAAAATATTAAAAACCGCCCGAAGGCGGTTTGTGCTCATTCACGATTAGAATTCGTAGCCAACGTTGAGATAGTACGCTCGCTCTGCAGCAGGGTAACCTTTTGCCATCTCATACTCTTCATCAAGTAGATTATCGATACGAGCGCTAATAGAGGTCGACTCATTCGGATAGTAAGTCACCGCCGTATCAACCAACGAGTAAGAAGAAAGCGTAATATCTTGTGAAGGCCAAGTGCTGTAATCCACATCTGGACGCTTACCGACGTACTGATAGCTAACCGACCAATCCACTTTATCGAAGCTCACTAAAGCATTCCACTTATACATTTCTTTAGCGCGGCGCTGCAACTGATGCCCTTTATCGTCTTCAGCATCTTTGTAATCTGCACTCAACTGGTGCTGCACAATCCCTGTATCAAACTCAGCAACAAGCTCCACACCTTGGATATGTGTTTCACCATCGACATTCAAATATTTGTATGTGGTTGGATGGTAATCGATAAGATTCGTGATTATATAGTCATAACCCGTTACGGACCAAAAAACGCCTTGGACATCACCGCTGAATGCTAGCTCCCAAGCATCTGACTCTTCCGGTTTCAGATCTTTCTCACCGTATGTTGGGTCATACTGTTGATATAGGTTTGGAGCCTTAAACGCAGTACCAAAAGAGGCTTTAACCCCAAACTCTGGTACAAACTGGTAACCAGCCGCTAAACTGTAAGTGAACTCACTACCGTATTCTTCGTTATCATCAAGGCGAGCACTGCCCTCGAGCATTGCTTTATCAATACTAGTGGTTGCCATACCAAACAGAGCGCCATTGGTCCGATCAAACGTTTTATTCGCACTCTTGTCTTTATAAGACTCGTTGCGCCAATCAATACCACCAGCAAACGTCGTATTGTTGTTTAGCAAGTAACTGTTGGTCCACTGGACATTTTGCTGCTCAAGTTCATCTTCAGTACCTGAGTGTTTGCCTTTTGCTTGCTCATAGTTCCAAGACTTCTGTTTCTGTGCCGTTACTTGTAGTTCTGACATCACATTATCAGACTGATACTTACCGCCCAGAGTGACAGAAAGATCATCTTTTTCTGCTTCGTAGTAACCGCGACTGCCGTAGCTGCTGTCATATTGATAAACATTTTCGTAAGCACGTAGGTTACCAAATGCAGACCACTGGTCATTGAAGTTATGCACGTAACCTAGCAGACCATTCTTTGTATCAAAGCCATGGCGATCACCGTCATTAACTCCCGGTACAGGACGAACGTTATAACCATCATCACTTTCACTACCAAGCGCGATATTTAGCTGGCCGCTCTCTGTGACTTTAATACCAGATGCCACACTCAATTCTTGATAATCTAAACTACCTAAACCCGCACTTAACTTCGTTCCTTCTTCGTCAGCACGCGCAATGGTGATGATATTGATCACGCCACCAATAGCTTCTGAGCCATAAAGTGACGCACGCGCACCACGCACGTACTCAATACGTTGAACGTAAGTAAGTGGGATTTGGTTAAAGTCCACAGCGCCCTTCGCTGCTCGCGCAAAACGTACGCCATCAACCAGTACTAAAACTTGGTCGGAACTGGTTCCACGAACAAATAAAGACGCTAACTGACCACGACCACCATTTTGTGAAACTTGAATCCCCGTAAGGCGACGCAATACATCTGGTAGGGTTTTCGCTTGAATGCGATCGATGTCTTGTCGAGTAACTACTTCGACATCTGCCAACGTACGGCTTTCGGCTTGCTCAAAACGGTTTGCAGTAACAACGATGGTTTCGTCAGTGGAGGTTTCTTGGGCCTGTAGATAAGAGACAGGTGAAAGCAGCGATGCCAAAGTTATCGCCAGTGCGGATTTTCTCATTGTATTGTCCTAAATCGCGTAATTCCTTCCGAGCCCTGTCATCATGACAGTCCAGTGCTGTGGCTCAGTTGTTGGCAGGTATTCGGACTCAAGAGCACGGGTGTACCGCCTACTTGCTCGACTTCCCACATAAACTAATGCAGTGTCTGATGAGCGTTCGTTCTCTTTTACCGCTGCGCGTCAGTTCTGGATTCACACCAGATTCCCATTTCAGCCATCTAGATTGCTAGATAGCACCAACTTGAGGCAAATATTATTCAGCTATTGATTATTTGTCCAGCCAATATTGCCCTTAGAAGTTGTAACGTTTTGATTGATTTTGCTTTCTACTCTGCCTGTACGCACTATCTTTAAATCAATTCCAGTACAAAACTGGACATCCTATTGAGATTGAATAAAATCTGCGCTCTTAAATTGAATGCACCATAAAAGGTAAGATCATGGCTACTCTTGATGTAAACCCACAACGCTACCAAGAACAACTGGCTGAAAAAGTCGAACGTCTCACGGATATGTTCGCGCCATACAACATGCCAGAACTGGAAGTGTTTGAATCACCAGAGCAGCACTACCGCATGCGTGCTGAGTTCCGTGTTTGGCATGAAGGCGAAGATCTTTACTACATCATGTTCAACCAAGAAACTCGTGAGAAGTACCGTGTTGACCAATTCCCTGCAGCAAGCCGTCTGATCAACGACCTGATGCCGCTATTGGTTGAAGCGATGAAAGACAACGACTCACTACGTCGTAAACTGTTCCAAGTGGATTTCCTATCGACGCTAAGTGGTGAGATTCTGGTTTCACTCCTTTACCATCGCCAACTTGATGAAGAGTGGATTGAAAACGCGAAAGCCCTTAAACAGCGTTTGAATGATGAAGGCTTTAACCTAAACATCATTGGTCGCGCTCGTAAGATGAAGATTGTCCTAGACCGAGACTACGTTATCGAGAAGCTCGATGTAAATGGTCAAAGCTACATCTACCAACAAGTAGAGAACAGCTTCACTCAGCCGAACGGCAAAGTCGCAGAGAAGATGCTGGAATGGGCGGTCGACTGTACCCAAGAAAGCACTGGCGACCTACTAGAGCTTTACTGTGGTAACGGTAACTTCTCGCTGGCGTTGGCACAGAATTTCGACCGCGTACTGGCAACTGAGCTAGCGAAGCCATCTGTGGTATCTGCACAGTACAACATCGCCGCCAATAAGATTGATAACGTACAAATCTTACGCCTATCAGCCGAGGAATTTACTCAAGCGATCGAAGGTAAGCGTGAATTCCGTCGTCTACAAGATGCAGGTGTAGATCTGAAGAGCTACAACTGCAACACGATTTTTGTCGACCCACCACGTGCTGGGATGGATGTCGATACTTGTAAGATGGTGCAAGGTTACGAGCGCATCATGTACATCTCTTGTAACCCTGAGACTCTAAAAGAGAACTTGGACATTCTATGCGAAACACACAACGTGACGCGTTTTGCTCTGTTTGACCAATTCCCTTATACCCACCACATGGAAGCTGGCGTGCTATTGGAACGTAAAGCTTAGTCCACCAGCTTCAGACAAAAAAAGCGAGCTCAATGGCTCGCTTTTTTTAATTTGATTCGTTTTACTTATTCCGCAGAAGTCTTCTTGCTGACAAAACCTAGCTTCTTACCAATCCATGCGAGTAAGATCATTGAAACCATGATCGCAAAGAAGTTTGAGCCTGCTTCTGGGTATTGCGCTTTAATAAACGCAGAGTGACCAAACGCACCTACGAAGAAACACGCCAAGCCAACTAATGGGATATCTTCTGATACCGGATTATTTAGGTACTCTTGGTAAAGAGCTTGTACAGCCAGTACGAGTGCAATCAATGGGAAGATTGAAAAAGACACTTCACTCATGGTCAACCATGACAACAAAGCATCACCACACATACCTGCAACCAGTGCCAAAATCAGCGTTTTCTTTTCA
This sequence comes from Vibrio sp. 1731, assembly GCF_033339955.1. NCBI lineage: Bacteria > Pseudomonadati > Pseudomonadota > Gammaproteobacteria > Vibrionales > Vibrionaceae > Vibrio > Vibrio sp. 1731. The sequence continues at coordinate 6,316 of NZ_JAWOVO010000028.1, forward strand.
GATTGATTTCCATTCGACATTATTCTATCCCGCCTTTTAATCGGTTACGTTCACGTTCTTTGCGATACCAATAGGCCCCTTTGGCTATCATTCGCAATTGCATGATCAATCGCTCGGCGAGTTCATCGCGCTCACGTCGATCTAAATCTAAAGCTTCAGCTCCCGAACTGAAAACCAAAGTCACAGACGCTTCTGCTTGAGTATACGCCTCTTCTCTGGTCACGCCGGTGCTCATTAAATACTCGGTTAATTCTGCCGCAAAATGCTGGATTTCTCGAGCAACAGCGGTACGAAATTCAGCAGAAGTGCCGGAGCGCTCACGCAACAACAAACGAAAAACGTTCGGACTACTTTCAATGAATTCCATAAAGGTTTCGACCGAGGTACGAATTACGCTACCTTCTTTCACAATACGTTGACGCGCCTGACGCATCAGTTGACGTAGTAGCAAACCGCCTTCATCGACCATAGTTAAGCCTAGCTCATCCATATCTTTGAAGTGACGGTAAAAAGAAGTCGGTGCAATCCCTGCCTCTCGGGCGACTTCTCGCAAGCTAAGGCTGGAAAAGCTGCGATCCGCACTTAACTGACTAAATGCCGCATCGATCAATGATCGACGTGTCTTCTCTTTTTGCTGTGCGCGGATTCCCATCGATTTCATTCTTAACTTGCTCTTTTTCTGTAGGGTACAAGAGCCTCAATATAACGCAATTTGCTCCTACGGAGAAAGATATGTTGCTTCGCTCGCTCTGAGCGCCGAGAACGTTACTATTGGCATGCATCTAATTGCAATGTTCTCGATGCAATTTATAGACATACAACATACCAAATCACCCTTTTGGTCGATTCTGCGTGATCACTTCCACTCTCTAACAGGCATTACGTGTACCAATAGAGTAAATGAGTTAAAATCGCGCTAAAGCAATGTTAAGCAAATATAACAAGGAAGGCATCATGGCGCATGTTAATCACTATGACGTGATCGTAATCGGTAGTGGCCCTGGCGGAGAAGGGGCTGCAATGGGATTAACCAAAGCGGGACTGAATGTTGCCATTGTCGAGAAAGAAAGCAGTGTCGGCGGCGGTTGTACTCACTGGGGAACTATTCCATCTAAAGCACTGCGTCATGCCGTTAGCCGCATCATCGAATTTAATAGCAACCCGCTATTTTGTCGAAACAACACCAGCGTTCATGCAACATTTTCTGACATTTTAGGTCATGCTAAGTCGGTCATTGATAAGCAAACTCGACTTCGTCAGGGCTTTTATGACCGTAACTCATGCACACTTTTGTTCGGAACCGCGCGATTTATCGATAACTACTCAATTGCAGTGATGCAAAGCGACGGTACAGAAGAAATCTATTCTGCGGATAAGTTTGTCATCGCGACGGGTTCTCGCCCGTATCAGCCTAACGACGTAGATTTCTTGCATGAGCGCATCTACGACAGTGATTCCATTCTGAGCCTGAAACACGACCCTCGCCATATCATCATTTACGGTGCGGGCGTTATCGGTTGTGAATACGCTTCTATCTTCCGCGGCCTTGGAGTGAAAACCGACCTTATCAATACCCGCGACCGCTTGTTGGAGTTTTTGGATAACGAAGTGTCAGATGCGCTGTCTTACCACTTCTGGAACAGCGGTGTGGTAATTCGTAATGATGAGACCTATGAAAAAATCGAAGGCACAGAAGATGGCGTGATTATTCACCTACAATCTGGCAAGAAGATGAAGGCAGACTGCTTGTTGTATGCGAATGGTCGAACAGGTAACACCGATAAGTTGAATTTGGGTGCAGTGGGTCTGGAAGCGGACTCTCGCGGACAACTAAAAGTAAACCGTAACTACCAAACCGATATCGAACACATTTACGCTGTAGGCGATGTCATCGGTTACCCTAGCCTTGCAAGCGCCGCTTATGACCAAGGGCGATTTGTCGCACAAGCCATTACGAAAGGTCAGGCAGAAAACTATCTGATTGATGATATTCCAACGGGTATCTACACCATCCCAGAGATTAGCTCTGTGGGTAAAACCGAGCAAGAGCTAACAGCTGCGAAAGTACCGTATGAAGTAGGACGCTCTTCGTTCAAGCATCTAGCTCGTGCACAGATCGCAGGAAAAGACATCGGTAGCTTGAAGATATTGTTCCATCGTGAAACCAAAGAAATTTTAGGGATTCACTGTTTTGGCGAACGTGCCGCGGAAATTATCCACATCGGTCAAGCCATTATGGAACAAAAAGGCTCAGCGAATAACATCGAGTATTTCGTCAATACCACCTTCAACTATCCAACAATGGCCGAAGCGTATCGTGTCGCTGCGTTGAATGGTTTGAACCGCTTGTTCTAATCTATGCTTCTTGATAGCAGAAAGAAAAACAGCAGGCTTGGACCTGCTGTTTTTATATCAACATTGTGCTAGGAAGGTATCCTTGTGCCATTGGTAGAGAAAGATAACCCCTAAACCAATACCCCGCATCAACATAAAGCTCGTCATTGCAAACCACAGCGCGTGATTTTCCCACTCGGCGAACAAGTAAAAGACAACGAAGAAACTGCTGGTCGCGACAAACATACTATTGCGCATGTCTTTGCCTTTGGTTGCACCGACAAAAATGCCATCCAATAGAAAGCACCACATCGACGCAAGTGGCATCACCACCAGCCAAGGTAGATACACCGCTGCTTGCTGTTGTACCGCCTCAATTGAAGTGATCATGGCGATCAACTGCGATCCCGCCAAACCAAAGAGCGCGGTCAGTCCTAAACAAATAACCAAACTCCAAAAGAAAGTGCCGACAAGCGATTCACTCAATTGTTGCCTATCTTTGGCACCAATCGCCTTCCCGACCATGGCCTCCATTGCGTAAGCAAAGCCATCCATGCCATACGAGATAATCATCAGGAAGCTCATCAGAACCGCATTTGCAGCGACAACCTCATCACCAAAGCTCGCACCTTGGAACGTCATAAAGCTAAAAGCCGCTTGCAGACACAAAGAGCGCAAGAAAATATCGCGATTCAATTTCACGAAGCGCCCTAAACCGTGTTGAGTGCTGGTTAGCAACTTTTGAGGTGATGGTAATTGCCTCTCTCGCCAGGTTTTCCAGACACACATGAGACCAAAACCCATGCCTGAGTAGTCAGCAATCACCGATGCCAGCGCAGCGCCTTCTACTTTCCACCCCAAACCAATCACAAACAACAAATCGAGGGCAATATTAGTCACGTTGGTGATGATCACCATCCACATTGGTGCTTTGGAATTTTGCGTCCCGAGCAGCCACCCCAACAACACAAAGTTCATTAGCGCAGCGGGGGCACTCCACACACGGATAGAGAAATATTGCATGCCGTAGTGTTTTACCTCTGCGCTGGCGTCACTCCAGCCAAAGATCAAATCAGCAATCGGGTTATGGGCAATAAGGAAGACTAACGCAAACAGCAGTGCCATGAGTGAGCCTTGCATAAACACCAAGGCAAGTTGCTTTCGGTCTTCACCGCCATAGGACTGCGCCGCCAACCCTGTAGTCGACATACGCAAAAAACCAAGCAGCCAAAACGTCACGCTGATCATGGTGCTGCCCAACGCAACACCGCCCAAATACCAAGCGTGGTCTAGATGACCAATCACCGCAGCATCGACCAAACCGAGCAATGGAACAGTAATATTCGACAGCACCATAGGTATCGCTAAAGCTAAGACTTGGCGATGAACTTTTGGGTTAGATAAAGGAGAGAAGATTGAATTTGTCACAGGCACCTCATCAGTAAGATCGACGAGTGTACCTGAGCGCTTAACGACTAGCCAATTACCACTTGATGTGAACGAGGACTGGCGTGAGGCGATGCTTCAACATTGGAATCTTATTAAGCCAACGCTGCCAAGCTTTCCAACGAGAACAGAATCTATCGAATGGCGAGAAAGCTTTCGCCCATTGTGCCCATGGTAACCATTGCAATATCTGTGCTGCAGGCGCTTCAAAGCCATGAGCATAACGATCAGAGCCAAGCTTTTTCCCCCACTTGGTTTCCGTTAAATCTCCTGCCAGCACCATACACAGTTCAGCAGAAACAAAATGTCGACCCAAGGTTTGAATAAATTTCGCGACTTGACGCTCTGTGCAATCGAGCAGTGCCATTTCACATAAAATGAGTACCGGTGCTTGCTCTGGAATGGCTAACGTCTCTAGCCACGACATTTCATCCACACTGCCACAGCGATGTTCATAACGTTCATTTTTGTGGAACAAACGCTGACGCCATACCAAATTTTCCGTCACATCCAGCTCTATCCAATGGCAGCGTCCATTATCCAAACGATAAAAGCGGGTATCCAACCCCGCTCCAACATTGATTATCCAAGCATCGGGATACTGCTGTAAGAAGTGACTAACCTGCTGGTCACAAAGCTGAGTCAGCGTCACGTGCAGCAATTGCTTCTGCGCAATATCACCACTCAAACAGTCCGGCGCCATCTTACAGCTCAAACACGCTTTAGCAGCTATCGGATCGTACACCAAGCCATTGTCGACCATGCTTTCACGGCTACGCAATAACAGTGGCTTTAATAAATGGTTAGGAACTTGATGTTTAGACTGAGACATGGGCATTTCCTGCGCCAGAGAGAAAACATAGACATTAATAAAGATGATAATGAATATCAATTACATTATCAAGCTTATAAATTGGTCAAAACAAACAAGGTCAAGATGATGAGCAAGCTTTTGGAGGAAGTAGAAAAAGAGAAAAGACAAAACAGCCCAGATGAACTGGGCTGCTTAAATGCACTTACATCCAATCGGTATTACGAATAATACCAACGGCTAAGCCTTCTATCGTAAGGTGCTGAGACGTTAAGTCCACTTGAATTGGGGCAAACTCTTCATTCTCAGCATGCAGTAATATGGTTGAACCTTTGCGCTCCAAACGCTTCACAGTCACATCATCATCAACACGCGCAACGACAACTTGACCGTCTCTCACGTCTTGGGTTTTATGCACCGCGAGCAGATCGCCATCCATAATCCCGATGTCTTTCATACTCTCGCCATTTACACGAAGTAAGAAATCCGCTTGCGGTTTGAACATCGCAGGATCGACTTGGTAGTGCGCCTCTACGTGCTCTTGAGCCAAGATTGGCTCACCCGCTGCGACTTGACCAATCAAAGGCAAACCCTGCTCATCATTGGCTGCGTCTTCAAGCAGGATACGAATCCCACGAGAAGCGCCTGGAATAATTTCAATTGCTTGCTTACGAGCAAGCGCTTTTAGGTGTTCCTCTGCGGCATTCGCAGAGCGGAAGCCAAGCTCACGCGCAATCTCTGCACGAGTTGGTGGCATTCCGGTGTCGTCGATTTTACTTTTAATCAAATCGAAGACTTGTTGTTGGCGTGGCGTTAACGGCTTCATGTCTCACCTGTCTTTTTATACAGTTAACTGTGAGTATATCCAGTAAATGCTCAAATGAAAACCCAATTGGTTGTTTTTTAATTTATTTGTGGGGAGCTTTCAGCTTACCGATTAAGTTCATTCTTTATTCGTTTAAAACACCGACTTTTCAGTTAATCAAGTCAAAGCAATAACTTAGGGGTTCGACTAATTTACAGCCAATAAAATTAAAAGGTTTGACCAGTTTCTGGTATCCTTGCAGCGCTTAAATTTTATCGCCTAGGCTTATTTCTATTGCCCTACTCATCTCTTTTTATAGAGAAGACATGCAAAGCGGAAACTGAAATAAGGTTAGGCCTGTTTGAATACCTATTGAGGCTGTGAACTTTATGTCTTCTGGACAATCATTTTCACGTTCATTACTAAAACTACCTTTATCGGTACTGGTAAAGGGCACCACAATCCCGTCGAACCCGATTGAAGATCTGAACATCGACCTAACTAAACCGATTGTATATGCCCTGCCGTTCCGCTCGAACGTGGATTTGCTGACACTGCAAAAACAAGCCATGAGCCTTGGTCTACCCGACCCGCTCAGCCCGCTGGAAATCAATGGCAAAACGCTGAACCGTTTCGTCTTTATCGCTGCGCGTCCAACTGTGATGAACAACGATAATGATGTCCCAACCGATTCTGTTTCTCTGTTCACTGACTTACTGGAACTGCACAAGCTGGATAGTGAGTTGGATGTTCAAATGATCCCTGCAACCGTGCTTTGGGGTCGTAAGCCAGGTAAAGAAGAGAACCAAAAACCTTACCTTCAACCGATGAATGGTCCGCAAAAAGCCAAAGCAGTAATAGCGGCGGGACGCGACTGCTTAGTTCGCTTTAGTCCCGTGGTATCTCTGCGTTATATGGCAGACTCTCACGGTACCGACAGCGCAATTGCGCACAAACTGGCTCGCGTGGCGCGTATCCACTTCTCACGCCAGAAACTGGCTGCTTCAGGCCCAAACTTGCCACAACGCCAAGTGTTGTTTGCTCGTTTACTAAAATCTCCAGCTATTGAACTGGCGATTGCTGACGAAGCCAAGAGCAAAAACATCTCGATTGATAAGGCACGTAAAGAAGCCCACGACATCATGGATGAAATCGCCGCCGACTTCTCCTACAGTCTGGTGAAAAACGGCGACCGCATCCTGAGTTGGTTATGGACAAAACTATACCAAGGTTTGCACATCAATAACGCCTCGACTGTGCGTCGTTTAGCGCAAGACGGCCACGAAATTGTGTACGTTCCGTGTCACCGTAGTCACATGGACTACCTGCTGTTGTCTTATGTTTTATACCATGAAGGCATGGTGCCTCCGCACATTGCGGCAGGCATTAACTTGAACTTCTTCCCGGCCGGTCCTCTTTTCCGTCGCGGTGGGGCGTTCTTTATTCGTCGTAGTTTTAAAGGCAACAAACTGTACTCAACCATTTTCCGTGAGTATCTAGCTGAGCTGTTTGCCAAAGGCTATTCAGTCGAGTACTTCAGTGAAGGTGGTCGTTCACGTACAGGTCGCTTACTGCAAGCGAAAACGGGTATGCTGGCTATGACCATCCAAGCAATGCTACGTGGTCTAAACCGCCCAGTAACACTAGTACCGGTCTACATCGGTTACGAGCACGTAATGGAAGTAGGCACTTACGCGAAAGAGCTGCGTGGCAAACGCAAAGAGAAAGAAAACGCAGGGCTTGTACTGCGTACTCTGCGTAAACTGCGTAACTTTGGTTTGGGCTATGTGAACTTCGGTGAGCCAATTCAGCTCAACCAATACTTGAACGAGCATGCTCCTGAGTGGACGAAAGACATCGACAGCATGGGTGGTAACAAACCACAATGGATGAATCCTGTGGTCAACGACCTTGCTAATAAGATGATGACGCACATCAATGATGCGGCGGCAGCAAACGCGTTGACCTTGTGTGCAACCGCACTGCTTGCTTCTCGTCAACGTGCACTTTCTCGTGACTCGCTGATCAATCAGATCGAGTGTTACTTAAAGCTACTCAAAAATAATCCGTACTCAAGCACCTCCACTATCCCTACCGAAAGTGCTGAGGAGTTGGTCGATCATGCAATTTCGCTTGATAAGTTCGTGATTGAAACCGATAGCATGGGTGACATCATTTCGCTGGACCGTAGCCAATCGATCCTGATGACTTACTATCGCAACAACATCATTCACTTGTTCGCTCTGCCGTCATTAATTGCCCAAATGCTCATTCGTCAGCGCAACCTTTCGGTAGCCAAGATTCAAGCGAATGTCGCGCAAATCTACCCATTCTTGAAGAAAGAGCTGTTCTTAAGTTACCAGGAAGACGAGTTAGATGAATTGGTCGTTAAAACGCTGCATGAATTTGCCGATCAGAAAATGATTAGTCTTGATGGTGATAAGCTAGAGATCAATCAATCGAACAACCAGCCTTTGGTTCTGCTAGGTCGTACGATAACTGAAACGCTGCAACGCTACTCTATCGCGATGAACTTGCTTGTTGCTTACCCTGAGCTGGGTAAATCGGACCTAGAGCAGAAGAGCCAAGATATTGCTCAGCGCCTAGGGCGTTTGCACGGTATTAATGCGCCAGAGTTCTTCGATAAAGGTGTGTTTACCGCGATGTTCAATACGCTCAAACAGCAAAAATACCTCGATAACGATGGTAACTGTGACACGAAGAAAACGCAGCAATTTGCACGGCTACTGTTCACTCTGCTTTATCCAGAAGTGAAACTGACGATCGAAGAGAGTATTCACCAACTTCGGTCGTAACCGTTTTACCTTCGTCCAATAAGAAAAAAGGCATCCAATCGGATGCCTTTTTCTATTTCTTCGCTTACCAAAATGCGACCAGTAACCCTATCGCTATCACCATGCCAACATAATTGTTGTTAAGGAAAGCCTTAAAGCACAACTCACGCTCACGGTGACGAATTAAGTGCTGCTGATAAACAAACAACGACGCTGCAATCAAAAGGGTCCAGTAGTAACTTTGTCCCAATTGGTAGAACTGCCCTAACCAAACCAACATCGCGAGTGTAATCAGTTGCAACACACCAATAATAAGCTTGTCATGACGACCAAACAGAATTGCCGTCGATTTAATGCCAATCTTTAGATCATCATCTCGGTCTACCATCGCATATTGAGTGTCGTACGCAATGGTCCACAAAGCATTAATGAGGAACAAAAACCAAACAATTAATGGTAATTCCCCAGTTTGTGCAGCCCACGCCATTGGAATCGCCCAGCTAAAAGCCAAGCCTAAAAATAGCTGTGGAATATGAGTGTAACGCTTCATAAATGGATAGATGAACGCCAACACAATGCCAGCGAAGGATAGCTGAATCGTCAGCGGGTTCATGGTCAGCACTAACAAAAACGAGCTGATACCCAAAACCAAAAATAATCCAATCGCTTCTTTTGCTGTCACTTTCCCTGATGGCAGTGGACGTTGCTTAGTACGCTTTACATGGCCGTCGACTTTGCGATCTGCAAAATCATTAATCACGCACCCCGCACTACGCATTAGGAAAACACCCAATACAAACACGATGAATACATCCCAACTTGGCATCCCTTGGGCTGAGATAATTAGCGCCCAAATCGTTGGCCACATCAGTAACAGTGAACCAATCGGGCGATCCATGCGCATCAGTTGCCAATATGCTTTGGCTTTTTCTGCGGACATTTACACTGTCTCCTTAGCGTAAACTGGTGAATTAGATAAGAATAACTCGGCGACTAGCATCGGTTTGTGATTCATCCACAACCTTGAGCGTCGTGCTAACAAACGTCCTTCTGGTACGGCTACCCATCCCATTTGCAAAGAGTCCCGCTCAACGTTATCTGCGCTAAACACAGTTAGTCCTAATGGGATATCCCCTTGTTGAGCCAAATCATACTGCTGATCAACTAAGGTTGAACGAGGAATCAATGTCCGCCCAATAACCCAGTTATTATTGTCACCGCACAAAATTACCTCTCTCAGTAAGCAATCTTGTTCGGACAATAACTGGCTTTCGTCCTGTTTTAATGTCGCTGCAGTGACGATCTGATTTTGTAGCAATTCTACCGTTAACGCTTGGCAGTGCTGTTTTAAACGACGTGACAAAGACCCTTGCTCTTCAAGCCAATGCTTGGCAAATTCATTTGGAAATTCGAATTCTTCGGGGTTTTGCCACTCTACTTCCAATAAAGAAGCAAGATAGAGTGATGTTGGCTGATTCATACTAGTATTCAATTGGAGGCTTTATGCGTACAATAAAGCAACAACTTACCGTCCATAGTAATGTATGTAACCGTAAGTTCCGTTATTTGTTATAGACGGCCCATTGTATCAAGACTGAAGCGATTCGAATATCGCGATCCAGAGAAAGAAAAGTTAGAAATATGTACAAACGTTATATAGCCCAAATTATTTTTGCGTTAACCATACTATTCGCCGCACCAAGTTGGGCTGAAACGGAAGAAGCTGGACCTAAGTTGGCATACTTTACCCTAGAGCCTGACCTCACTACTAACTTTTACACCAAAGGCAAAAAGTTAGGTTATGTGCAAGTGCGCATCGACATCATGGTAATGAGTCAACAAGATTTATCAGTTGTTGAGCATCACCAACCTTTGATTCGCGATGCAGTGATTGAATTATTGGGTAAGCAAACAGAAGATACGATTAAGTCCCTGTCTGGCCGAGAAGATCTGCGCAAAACCTTAGTGACGACCCTCAACGAAACGCTTTTGCCTGAAACAGGTAAAACCATCATTGCCGATTTGTTGTTTACAAAATACCTTTATCAATAAACCCAAATCCGTTTTGAACATAAAAAAGACCGCTCTTGAGCGGTCTTTTCATTTCATCTGCTTTAGGCTTGCTGTTGGTATTTCATCTTGCCTGAATCAAACAGCGCAATCGCCATCCCCGACAGTAGCCCAACTAAGTGAGCGGTGTTTGCAATCGCCATAAATGGCTGCACAAAACCAAGAACTAACCATACCAACATAAAGACGATGATTGGCTTGGGTAGCGTAAGGCCTAAATGTGGCAAGCGGTAACCCAATATCCACAAATAACCAAGCAGTGCATAGACCACACCAGACAAGCCGCCGAAGTTAGCCCCTTCAACATAGAACTGGCCTGCCCCTGAAAGCGCTGCCGACACCACAAAGAGTTGCAATAGCTTACCGGAACCGAGACGACGTTCGATGTCGCCCCCCAACTGCCACCACCATAGTAAGTTAAACACGATGTGAGTTACTGAAAAGTGCAGTAACGCATGACTTAGCCATCGCCACACTTGCCATTGTTGCCCCTCAAAAGCCGGGAAGTGCAACAACTTAAACACGCCATTGCCAAAGCCAAACATTTGTAACAAGTAGATGATGATACAGACTGTCATGATCAGCAAAGTCATGGGGCCAGCTTTCGCTTTGACCATGCTCATGATACTCGGGCTGGAATAATGAAATGTGCTCTTACGAGTATCGGCAACGTCCCACGAGGCGGCGCTGTATTTTGAATCAGACGGGTTAGCAAGGAACAGCTTAAGTTCGGCTTCCGCTTCTATTTCATGCTGGCTATCAGTCAGCCACAGCGCAAATTGCCCATCCCCTTCAGGCATCATTTCGATGTCAATTTGGCGAGAGGCCATATAATCAATAAAGGCTTGCGCCATACGTGGATTATTTAACGTTACCAATCTCTTCATTAACTTCTCACTATCGGTAGTTCTGCTCGATGCCAGGCTTCAAAGCCACCATCTACACTGTACACCTGTTCAAAGCCTTGGTTAACTAAATATTGCGCCGCACCTTGGCTACTAATGCCGTGGTAACACATCACCAGAATAGGTTGTTCGAACTCCACTTCATCCATAAACGCAACGATCGTATCGTTAGTTAAATGATACGCAGACTCCGCATGCGCAACGGCAAACGATTGAGGGTCACGGATATCTACAAGCTTCGCATCACCCTGCTCGAGCAGCGCTTGCGCACCTTGTACATCGATATGCTTAAACTGATCCATTTACTTTCTCATTGTCTTATTAATATACCCAAGCAACCTCGAACCTAACGTACTAATCAGCACCCGTGGTACAGCATAAAATCCATATTTGAAGCTGCTTGGGTATACTGCCGCTATTGTAACCTATCCAACGGCAAACTTAGACACATGGATAATCAGGTTTTCCAAAAGTGTACACATTCCAACCATTTGTGGATAAAGCTGTGAATTGCGTTGATAAAGTGTATTTGGATCTTTTGATCCACAATATGTAGTGATGATCCTGATCTAACTGTGTATATATCTATAACTATCCCCAGATGGAAAAGTGCTTGAATCCCTTATTTTGTCCGGGTTTCGAACAGTTGATAAATAATTACTTCACAGAGTTATACACAGGTAGCACATAAAATCCGGATCGCAAACGCTATCGATTTTCGATCGACAATAAAAAAGCCGAGATCACATGATCTCGGCTTTCTATGAAAATCTTACTTTCAATTAGCAGTGGAAATTAAAATTCACCCACGGCCAATTTTAGTTTCTTCATTGCATTTTTTTCTAGCTGGCGAATACGCTCGGCGGAAACACCGAACTCATCAGCTAAGTCTTGCAATGTTGCTTTCTCATCATCTAACCAACGAGAACGCACGATGCGCTGACTACGCTCATCCAAACTCGCTAATGCATGACCCAAGCGATTGTTGGTATGCATTTCCCAGTTGGCGGCTTCAATGTTGTCGGCCACATCAGACGATTTGTCTTCTAGGTATAGCATCGGCGCTGTGTAAGCGTTTGAACTGTCGTCTTCATCAGTTGGCATATCAAAGGTTGAATCCACCGCCGCTAAGCGTGATTCCATCTCGCGAACTTCAGAAGGCTCAACACCTAACTCGCGCGCAACGGTTTCCACTTCACCGTTGTTAAACCAACCCAAGCGCTTTTTCGACTTACGCAGGTTGAAGAACAATTTACGTTGCGCTTTAGTGGTCGCAATTTTCACGATACGCCAGTTACGTAGCACGTATTCGTGGATCTCTGCTTTGATCCAGTGGACAGCGAAAGAAACCAAGCGAACCCCTACTTCTGGGTTAAAACGCTTAACGGCTTTCATTAGACCGATGTTACCCTCTTGCACAAGATCCGCCATTGGCAAACCGTAGCCAGAGTAACCACGAGCAACGTGAACAACGAATCGTAGGTGCGAAAGAATTAGACCTTTTGCAGCCTCAATCTCACCTTTATAGTGTAATCGTTCTGCCAGCTCACGCTCTTCGTCTGCAGTCAGCATTGGGTAGCTGTTTACTGAGCGAATATAGCTATCAAGGCTATCTTGCGTGACTAGAGCCATCGGATACGCTTCTTTTGTCATTCAATTCCTCATCAATCTCTGATCTGGAGCATTACATTGCAATTTAGCTTCGATATCTTGAACTCAAAATGAACAAGTTTCAAGAAGGGGAAGCAATTATCCATAAACATTTGGTCTAAGCAAGGGTTCAAAATTAGCTAGTGCTAATAAAATCCAAGTAATAAGACCGCCATCACTTAAACTGGTTCAATTTCTTTTAAATGTCGTTGCGCAGAAAAGCGCGCCGCAATACATCCCAAAAGACTCCCAATGATGATTAGTAACAAAGATTCATCCCAACTTAGACCAATCAGGCGGAACTGGCTATCGTACAACGCAGCAAGGTCTTCCACCGCACTATTCATGACAATGGTCACTAAAGCCGTTACCAACCACGCAATAGTGGCACCTAACACGCCAAACCACATACCTGTGTACAAGTAAGGGCGCAGAATGAAACTGTCCGTCGCACCGATCAGTTTCATGGTTTGAATCTCTTCTTTATTCGCCAGCACATTAAATCGCAATGTATTGCCAACGATTAAAAATACCGCACCGAGCATCAGCACTGTCAGGGTAATGACAATAATACTCGCGAGAGTTTTGATTGCATCAAGACGCGCCAGCCAGTCTTCGTCAAGTCTCACGTCGGTCACATCTTGTTGCTCTCGAACGTCTTTGGCTAATGACTGAATATCACTTTTTAGCTCCGAATCTGGCGTAATCACCAACACACCAGGAAGCGCATAGCCACTTAAAAGACTGATAGCTTGGTCGAACCCTGCATATTGGCTTAAATCAGATAGACCTTGTTGCGGTGAAATATATTCTACCTCTTTTACCAAAGGCCAAGTTTCAATTTGATCTTTGAGAACCATCACTCGCGCATCCGGCATGCCTTCAACTAAGTAAGCACTAACTTGTGAAGGAGAAGCGACATCTTCCGCTGCCCCTGCAACGTTTTTCCCCAATAGATACAAACAAGCTGGCATGGCAAGTGCCATGGAGATGACCGCTAGGGTCAGAATGTTGCCTAGTGGTCGTTGCCATAAGGCGCTAAAAGAGGATTTAGCTTGTTTTGCGTGGACAGAGAAAAAACCATCGGTATTCGCACGCTTGGCACTGCGGCCTTTCCCCTTCTTTTGGGAGTGCTTGTTACCTGCCATAGTCTTCTACCTCACTTAGGAAGCCTTGGTTCAATTCAAAATGACGATACTGTGGGCGAGTGTTTACTAACCCCACATCGTGCGTGGCAAGTAAGATTGTCACGCCCGCACGGTTAAATTCTTCGAATAGACGCAACACACGGTTGGATAATTCTGGGTCAAGGTTACCCGTAGGCTCATCAGCCACCAGCAACGTTGGTCGATTAACCACAGCACGGGCAATACCGACGCGCTGTTGCTCACCACCAGAAAGTTGACTAGGTAGACAACGAGCTTTATCGAGTAAGCCCGTTTTATCTAACGCCGCAGAAACACGGCGTTTGATTTCGTTTTCAGAAATCGATTCGATACGCATTGGCAGAGCGACATTGTCGTACACACTGCGATCCATCAATAGGCGATGATCTTGAAAAACAATCCCAATATTGCGGCGCAAAAAAGGGATGTCTTTGCCTGGAATACGCGTGATGTCGTGGCCATTAAAATGGATTTTGCCATCGGTTGGTCGCTCTATCGCGCAGATCAATTTCAGCAAGGTACTTTTACCAGCCCCGGAATGTCCGCCTAAAAACGCCATTTCACCGCGCCTCAGGTGAAAATCGACTTTTTGCAGTGCTTGTCGACCACCTCGGTAAGCTTTGCTTACTTGCTGAAATTTGATCACCGTTGATTTCCTCTAACTCTTTTTATTCTTCACGACTAAACAGTGCGTCAATAAACTCTTGAGTTTCAAATGGACGCAAGTCTTCGATACCTTCACCCACACCAATGTAACGAATTGGAATACCGAACTGATCAGCGATAGCGAAAATTACGCCGCCCTTGGCTGTACCATCCAGCTTAGTCAAAGTAATCCCGGTTAGAGGGGCAACATCACTGAAAAGTTTCGCTTGGCTAATGGCATTTTGTCCTGTACCTGCGTCAAGCGTTAGCATGATCTCATGTGGTGCAGAGTCATCAATTTTCTTCATCACACGTACAATCTTACGCAGCTCTTCCATTAGGTTCGCTTTGTTCTGTAGACGACCTGCTGTATCAGCAATCACCACATCCACACCACGTGCTTTTGCCGCTTCAATCGCATCATAGATAACAGAGGCACTGTCTGCGCCAGTATGTTGAGCAATCACAGGAACATTATTACGTTCACCCCACACTTGTAGCTGCTCAACCGCAGCGGCACGGAAAGTATCTCCCGCTGCAAGCATCACTTTTTTGCCTTGAGTTTGGAACTGCTTCGCTAACTTACCGATGGTCGTGGTTTTACCCACGCCATTTACACCCACCATCAAGATGACGTAAGGCGTTTTGTTGCTATCGATTTCTAGTGGCTGTTCGACTTTAGAAAGAATCTCAGCCATTTCTTCTTTCAACAAACCATAAAGGGCTTCGCCGTCTTTCAGATCGCCACGTGTGGCTTTTTCTGTCAGGTTGTTGATGATTTTTGTTGTGGTATTCATGCCCACATCAGCAATAAGCAGTTGCTCTTCTAGCTCTTCAAATAAGTCTTCATCGATTTTCTTACCGCTGAACAGACCGAAGAAGCCAGCACCAATATTTGCTTTTGTTCGGCTTAGGCTGCGTTTAAGACGAGCAAAAAAGCTTTCTGTTGGCTTTTCTTGTTCTTGAACACGAGGCGCGGCCGATACGACTTCTGGCTCCTCTGCTTCTGCTTCTGCTTCTGCTTCTGCTTCTGCTTCTGCTTCTGCTTCTGCTTCTGCTTCTGCTTCTGCTTCTGCTGGGGCAGTCTCTGATTGTTTCGCTTCTTCTTCAAGTTCTGGCGTAGCTTCCGCTTGCTCAGCAACCGCTTCGGTTTGCTGCTCTTCAGAAGGCGCTTCCACTGCTTCTTCTTTTACTGTTTCTTCAGTTTTTGGTTTTGGGCTTTGTTCTTCGTCACCAAAACCTAGCCACGAAAGTAATCCGCGCTTCTTTTTTTCCGTCATCTGGGGCTATCCTAGATTGTTCTTTTATCTATTAATGACTCTTTTTTGACAAGATTATTATCTGTCTAAAAAAGGCTAATGACAAAGTTCTGAAAACTTTCCGATTAGGTAATTCTAATCTTATTAGTGTTACACTCTGTCATCTTGAATATTCTGGGCTGTATCCAAGCTCCAAGCTCATTGCTTGGGCGATTAGATATAGTATCACTTTATTAGCGGTCAAAAAATCTATGGTAAGACGTCGCCAGCAAAACTCATCACAAAAAAAGCCAACAACGGGCTTTGTTCGCATTATTAGTGGCTTATGGAGAGGCAGAAAACTTCCTGTACACGATGCTGAAGGCTTACGCCCCACGACCGATCGCGTCAAAGAAACGCTGTTTAACTGGTTAGCTCAAGATGTACCACAGGCAAAATGTCTCGACTTATTTGCTGGCTCTGGCGGCTTGGGATTTGAGTCAGCTTCGCGCCAAGCAGAGCAAGTGACCATGGTTGAGCTAAACCCACAAGCTTTCCAACAGTTACAAAAGAATGTTGCCTCTCTTAACGCGAACAACATCCAAGTGGTAAATACCGACGCACTGAGTTTTTTGAAGCAACCGGGTTCTGCTCACCATGTGGTGTTTATTGACCCACCGTTTCGCAAAGGTCTATTGGATGAGACCGCGGCTCTGCTAGAACAAAATGGCTGGCTCGCGGAAGATGCGATGATTTATATTGAAACAGAAAAAGAACTCAATATTGCCGACTTACCAGAAAACTGGCAATTACATCGAGAAAAAACAGCAGGCCAAGTGAGCTATCGTCTGTACGAACGTACCTCCGCATAACGCCTCGATTTAAAAGGATACTTAAATGAAAGCACTAATTATGCTGGCCAAAGCGGCTATCGCCTTTGTTTGGTTAGTATTAATCCTAAATATTTTTATGCCCTTTCCCGGCAATGCCGCGATTGCGCTATACATCATGACCGCTTTTTTGTTCATCATGCACGGTTTACAAATGGCCATCTTCATTGGTGCATTTGGCGACAAAATAAAAATGAGCAGTTGGGAAAAATATTCAATCCTGATTTTTGGTATTTTTGCCCTACTCGATATTCGTCGTAAACACATGATGTAATCGCTCAGATACGAAAAAGCCGCTCTTGTGAGCGGCTTTTTTCTGCGTTTCGTTCGTCACCCAATGTAACTTTTTACACCATCTAAGAACATTTGAGTGGAGATCATCACCAGTAACAAGCCCATTAAGCGTTCTACCGCCTTCAAGCCACGTTCACCCAACAAGCGATTAAAGAAGCCATAAAACATCAGTATAAAAAATGTTGCGCCCCACGCAATTACGACTGATGCTGACATTTCCAACATTTTCTCTGGATGTTGCGAAGACAGTAAAAGCAAGGCAGCAATCACTGAAGGGCCCGCGATCATAGGAATGGCCATCGGAACAATAAAGGGCTCCTCGCCTGCTGCCAGTCCAGTGATGCTGCCAGCACTCGGGAAAATCATCTTAATCGCAATAATGAAGAGAATAATGCCACCTGAAATGCTGAGCGTTTCTGGCTGGACATGCAAAAAACTTAAGATGCTTTGTCCTGCAAACAGAAACAGCATCAAAATCAGTAAGGCAAACAGTAGTTCACGAATCAATACCTTACGACGACGCTTGGGATCGATATGTTTGAGAATAGACAACACAATCGGCAAGTTACCGAGAGGGTCCATAATTAGAAACAGCATGGTCGCTGCAGAAAGAATGTCCATATTCTGGCCTCACCTAAAAAATGGCGGCCAGTGTATAGCAAACTGACAACATGAGTATATGACTGAGGGCGAAAACACCATATTCACCCTCGATCTTAGCCGCCGTTTAGTGATTGCAAACTCGCGCCATATTGACCACAAACTTACCTTCAAGCTCACGAATTTTGTCGCGCTTGAGCAAAAATGCTAGTAATGCATCTAAGTCTAGATCATTCAGTTTACAGGTGTGAAAGCGAACGCTAGCACCAAAGTGCTGTGTGAGGGCTTCGCGATCCATTGGTGTTTCTCTAAGTAGGTTTAGCAGCTCGTGAGCATGGATTTCACTCATTATTGACTCCAGTTATTAAGAACAATGCGTTCAGTCTACTGAAATCCTCAAGAGCTGCTTTGACTTAAATTAGTAAATGATTGAGGCAACAATGAGGGCATGAGCAAAAAAGTAACTGCCACTCACCCACAAATAGGCGTGTTTCATCGGTTTTCGATAACCGTGTATCGCGTATGCCAGCGCCGAATAGATCAAAACTAAGGTTCCGCTAAAGCCGATAGCATTGGCGTAACTCGGCACTTGTAACCAAACTTCACCGGCTGCCCAAGCAAGTTGAACCAGCATCATCCCCATGATCACAACAGGGAATACCAGAGAGTCGAGTTGAGGCAGCAACAAAAAGAACGCCACGATACTCGCTGCAAGCAGCAGGGCCAACAGCCACCAGACAATCTCACCATTAAGCTGCACCCAAAATGACTTGCTGTAGCATACCTGGGCAACCAGATAAGCCGTAAAATAGATTAGCTTACGAGTTTTAAACGAGTGCAGCGTATCTGCCACCATAGACACAATCAGCCCACCCGCAATCCAGTAGGTATATGTTGCGGATGCACCTTGAGTTAACACCAACACAAGAAGAAGTAGCAGAGTAAAGATTTTAAACACGAGGGATTGTGTCGGGTTAGCTTGCTTTGCTCCCAACACGGAATACACACCTGATAGCCCTATCGCCAGCCAACTCCACATGCAGTATACACCTTTTACTTAAACTCGCCGCTAGTCTAGGTAGACCAGTTTTGATGTAAAGACACAATCTACGAAAGTTGGATCTCGCTAGCGATTCGAAACATTTTGTAACCCTCAGCCTACGTAATAATAAAGCCGATGAGCCTGAATGATGCCACTAAACATTGGGGCCAAGCTTTGCTCATCAGCCGAACCCATCAAATCACACGACACAATAACCAACGCTTTCTAAAACTATTTAACTGAAAAACAGATAAGTGCTCCAGGTAAGCCGCCATTTCACAAACTGACGATTAAACCACCAGGATGTATGTAATGCAGGCAACAAGAATAAATAACAGACACAAAATAGAAAATAGTCTTAGTAGCGCTCTAAGAGAGGAGAAACCACTGATGACTAGGGGTAAAAACTAAGAAAACCGACCTTAATTCAGTAAAAAAAACATCAGACAAGAAAAGTAAGTCAATGATAAATAAAACCATAATTTCAATAACAGATAAAAGTGCGGACTTCATAAACCATAGAATCACTAAACACTTTTGAAGCCCATATTTTCTCATAAGGTAAGAAAATCTCACTCCATGCTTTCGATTTGACGATGCAACCTCATAGCACATTTTTTAATTTTCTCAATTTTTGAGAAATACAGACAAAATAAACACCCAACATACCACTCGAAACAAAAAACAATTACAAAGCCAACATCACAAACCATTTAACATTATAAAATCATACACTTAAAACAAAAAAGGATAGAAATAAAACAATGTGAACACTTTAAATACAGCACAAAAAACATAGTTTCATTAGTCAGAATCACGTAAAACCAGACAAGTTAAGTGTGGTTTTTGAAAAGATTAACGAGCATATGTTGATCAAACCCCAAAAACAGTGCTATATTAAATTCATCGAGTTCATCAAAGATTAAGGGGTAGTGTTATGATTTCATCTTCTCAAAAACAAGGGCTGGTTATGATTGCAGTGGTTGTGGGTTTAATGACACTGCCAATGATGTACTAACCCAATGATTTAAAATAAAAAAGGACGCAAATGCGTCCTTTTTTATTTATCTGTATAGCTCTACTGAATGTGCTTAGACAAAATATCCCAGTGCATATAGTAGAAACCAAGAGCGGCCAGCGTAATCAACGTCATTAGCAAAATTGCTGTACGCCAAATAAAGCGAGAGCTTCTTGGTGTCAGCTCTTTTTCACAAGCATCACATGCCGCCATAAAGCCTTTACGATCATCCAGCTTGTAATCGTCTTCGTGCACCACTTTGTTACGCACGGTTGCGATGAATCGAAGCTTTGCTATCACGTCATGCGGTAAACGTTCTTCACAACTATTAATAAGTTGGTGCAACCCTTTCCCTTCTGCATGGTACTGAGTACGCAAAAGTTTTTCGATCGTTCGGGTACGCATGACTACTTTTTCAATATCTGACATCGTAACCCTCCTTACCAGACCCTTCCTATGTTCATTATTTTTATTCTTCTATAAATTTAGAGCTTTTTCGAGCCGTTAAGTGCAATTTTACTTTCAATTTGTGCCCTTGAGCTCATATAGCCAGACAAGTGAAAGCTGCTTAGTTCAGCTTTAGTGACGTAGCTTACAGATGAAGCAACAATTTCATCGCGTCCCCATTGAGATAAACCGTGAAGTGCGCCGAATAAAATTCATGTCCCTTTCATTAGATTATGAATAAGTTACCTCAACTCATCGTTTCGTCAGCGAGTTCTGTAGAATGGGACCCGATAAAACATTGGAGGTTAATATGCCAATCTCACTTATTTTCGCCCTATTCGCCCTTATTGCCTTGGGCGCGTGGGTGTTTTTCCGTTTTTATAGTAAGCACTATGTGGGCGAAGACGCTCCAGAGCAAAGCGCGCAGGTAACGGTTTTAGATAAACAAGCGATAGACATACCAAACGCACCACCAGGTCAAGACGATCAAGAGTATTGGATTTACGTTCAACGTGGTTCTATCGGTCCAAAGCGTGAATTCCAAATTGGAGTGCATTACTACCATGCACTCAACCCTGGAGATAAGGGAACACTGACCTATCGCGGCAACAAGTTCCTTCACTTCGCTATCAAACGTTAAGGCAGTAACCAACGAGTCTTGGCAGAACGAGAAAAGAGATAGCTCATCGCCAAGGCTCCAGATCCACTTAGAACGATCCAGACTGGAATCACCCAAGCAGGATGTCCTGTGTACCAACCGAACTCTTTCATCGGCCATAAGAAAATAGGGTGAAGTAAGTAAATCCCCAAGCTGTGCTGACTGATCACACTGACCACTTTTTGTACTTTTGGTGATAAGCCTTCACCAAAGTAACGCCCGATCATAAAAATCATCGAAGCCGCTAGAATCACATTCAGTGTTTTATAAGAGAGCCAGCGCCCAACCGTATACTTCTCCGCCTCTAAGCTATTTGTCACAACCATCGTAAAGGTCACTGCCAACGCCACGAGTCCTAGCCCAACAAATAAGGTCACCATAGAGCGATTCAAAGGTACCTTTTGAAATAAAACATACCCCAGTGGAAGGTAACCCATATAAAGCCACATCTGATTACTCCAAGGGCCATCAATCTTGAACAAGAACAGAGTGCTGGTGAAAAGCCAAAATGCGAGATAGGTATACAAGACGTTGTCATCCACGTTGCGTACCATCCATTGAAACAGCGGAATCACAAAATACAGTGGTATAAAGTAATAGAAAAAGCCGAGATGGTAATACGTTGCTTGGAATGGGCTATTGCTTAATACCTCTTTTACGGTTTCAAAATCAAAGCCTTGAGAAGTCCAGCCTGAAAGGTATGCATAAAACATCGACCAAATAAGAAATGGAACTAAAACTTTGCCCAAACGCCTTTTGATATAATACTTACCGTCAAATGGTCGAGTGTCACTGAGCATTAGCGCTCCGGTGATCAAAATAAAAACTGGCACTGCCCAGCGGGTTACGCTATTCACGCCTACCGCTGTCAGCCATTGGTCAAATGGAATCACTCCTAACTCATTTCGATACGGTGCCAAGACGTGAATGGCGATCACTGCTACCGCTGCGAAGCAGCGCAATAAATCAAAAAACAGAACCCTTTCTCTCATACCTTTCCCTACTTTGAGTCGCTTATCGTTTATAGCATAGGGTAAATCTCAACCAGTGAAATAGTTAACAATCTGTTTTTGCTTATTTTTAACTCAACAATGACCTACAACGGGGATTTCATCACCACTCTAATCACTTAACGAGAACCAAAAACCAAGCATCAGTATTCACTCTCCATGCCAAACCGACACAATCTGATTACACCAAACGGCGCATAAGAAACAAAAATGGCTCCGATTTGGAGCCATTTATACCATCTACAGATAGCGATACTGGGGATAGTTACGCAGTAGCAACATCAGCTTTTGGCAACTTAATTGAAATCAGCGTCGTCAGTGCCAAGAAAGCAAAAGAAACCCATAAGCACGCCGCAAGACCAGCCTCTTGGTAGATCCAACCCGATAATACCGTGCCAATCAAACGTCCCATCGCATTGGCCATGTAATAAAAACCGACATCCAACGAGACGCCATCGCCTTTAGCGTAGCTCACTATCAAGTACGAGTGCAGCGAAGAGTTAATGGCAAACACAGCGCCAAAAATCATCAAACCTACCACAATCACCAATTCAGGCTGCCAACCGATTTGCACACCATAAGCAATACCAGCCGTAATTAACGCTAGGACTCCTGCCCACACCAATGCTGCACTACCATCAGGCACACGACCTTGCGCTTTGCCAGTAATACGCGGCGCAATGCCTTGCACAAACCCATAAGCAATGACCCACGCAGCGAGAAAGCTACCAACCCACAAGTGATCCCAGCCAAACACGCTACCAAGATAAATAGGCAGAGCAACGACAAACCACACATCACGAGCACCGAATAAGAACATGCGAGCTGCGGATAAAATGTTTATCGATTCAGACTTGGAGAATATTTGGCGAAACTTAGGTTTACTCTTTGCTTTACCCATGTCCGCTTCTAGCCAGATCATGCTGCAAACAAACACTAATGTAAGTACACCCGCCATAATAAACATCGAGTTTTGAAAACCCACCCAAGACAGCAGCAAGCCGCCAACAAAAAAGCCCGCTCCTTTGAGTGCATTCTTCGAGCCAGTTAAAATCGCTACCCATTTGTAGAGCGCACCTTGCTGCTCGTCTGGTACTAGCGTTTTAATCGCGCTCTTAGCACTCATTTTGTTCAGATCTTTGGCAATCCCCGACAGAGCTTGCGCTGCCATCACCCAAGGAATGGTCAGCCATGCATTTGGTACTGCGAGCATCAGCAACGCAAACACTTGCATCGCTAAACCAATGTTCATGGTTTTATTTAGGCCTAACCTTGCGCCCAACCAACCACCAACCAGGTTTGTCACCACACCAAAAAATTCATAGAAAAGAAACAGTGAGGCAATAGCTAACGTGGAATAACCTAAGTCATGAAAATAGAGCACCACCAGCATACGCAGTGCGCCATCGGTCACCGTAAAGTTCCAATAGTTAAACGTCACTAACATGTACTGACGAATACTTTTGCTTAATTGAGAAATCATATTGACCTCATATGTACAGCGATAGAAGCATTTAGATCATCATGTTCTAAATACTTTCTAACCTGTACAGCAACATTGACCAATATAATGTTGCTGTGATTTTTAAAAAATGCCCCAACATCAATAAAAAGCAAAATACACCTTAAAAACAATGCATTAGTTAATATTAATGGCTTTTTTTGTAAACAGTCGTATCCTGAAGAAGCTCGAATTTAGCTTTTGGATCATAATGAACCAAAAGCTATTTAAGCTGATCAAGCGTCTTGAGCCACGCGTTCGATGTACTCAACTTGCACAGGTTTTGTAAATGCACCAGGGCGCAATGCCTGCACTTCTCGCACGATATCTTCTAACTGCCATTCCTTTTCTAGGAGTAGGTGAGCAGCGAACAAACCTGTGCGCCCCGAACCACCCATACAATGCATCGCAATTTTGCCACCTTGAGCAAGAATCTCGTGCAGTTCCGGACTGGCTTGTTGCCACTTCGTCGCAAATTCTTCATTTGGTGCGCAGTCGTCTTCAATCTCGATCTGGAACCATTTCATACCCAGTTGCTGAGTGGCTTCACCCAATGCAGAGACATTCTTCGCAGCTAATTCACTATCATCTAATGCAGTAACGACCGCTTGAACACCCTGCTCTTTCAACTGTTCTAACGACGCATGCAAATCGACACCTTTCGTTCCTGGGCACGGTGTTAAGATTAAAGCACCGGAGTCCAAATCTAATTGCCATGTAGGATGAGACATTGTGACCCCCTTTTAAGCCAAACCAACGTTACGAACCAGCTCTGCTGTGCGCGTTGCATAACCCATTTCGTTATCGTACCAAGCATAAATCTTAACCATACGAGAACCCACAACCATGGTTGATTGCGCATCAACGATGGTTGAACGTTGGTCGCCTTTATAATCGATAGAAACTAAAGGACGCTCTTCGAAGCCAAGGATGCCTTTCAAATCACCTTCAGATGCTTCTTTTAACAGTGCATTCACTTCTTCTGCTGTGGTATCACGCTTCACATCAAAAATGATGTCTGTTAACGATGCGTTTGCTAGAGGTACGCGAACCGCATGACCATTAATTTTGTCTTTTAATTCTGGGAAAATTTCGACAATCGCCTTCGCGCTACCCGTCGTAGTCGGGATAAGGCTCATGCCGCATGCTCTTGCACGGCGTAGATCTTTGTGTGGCGCATCCAAAATAGTTTGCGTATTCGTCAGGTCGTGAATGGTCGTAAAAGAAGATTGTTCGATACCCAATTTCTCATGAATGACTTTAACCACAGGTGCTATACAGTTAGTCGTACACGAAGCTGCTGTCACGATACGATGTTTTTCAGGGTCGAAAATATGGTCGTTCACGCCCACCACAATGTTCGCGATACCTTCTTCTTTCACAGGTGCGCTTACCACGACACGTTTCACGCCTTGCTCTAGGTATTTGTTTAGGAATGATGTTTTGCGATGTACGCCTGTCGCTTCAATCACAACATCACAATCAGACCAGTTCACCGCATCGATATCGCGTTGTTGAGTCGTGGCGACACGCTTGCCGTTGATGACGAGCTCACTGCCTTCGACCTGAACTCCATGATGCCAACGACCTTGCACTGAATCGAATTCTAATAAGTGACCAAGCGTAGCGGCGTCACCTGCGACATCGTTGATTAACACAAACTCCAATTCTGGCCAATCAAATGCCGCTCGCAGCGCTAAGCGACCAATTCGGCCAAAGCCATTAATTCCTACTTTAATTGTCATAGTTTTACCCTCTAATCTTCTACCTTGAATCTCTATTCGCTGTTAACAGCAAGCCTCACGACTTTTATCGTGTAAGCGTGTGATGTCGTCTTGGTATTCCTGCTTCAAACAGTTTGATGCCACTAAGTCTTCAATTAACTTTCGCATCCAACCTGGCAATTGCTGTGATAACTCGTAATACACCCATTGCCCTTGGCGTTTATCCACCAAGATGCCACTGGACCGTAACTGAGCAAGATGACGAGAAACTTTCGGCTGGCTCTCTTGCAGAGCAAACGCCAAATCACCAACGCAAGTTTCACCTTCACGGGCCACGAGCATTAAACAACGTACGCGTGTTTCATCGGATAACAGCTTAAAAAACTGATGTGGAAGCATAATGAACATACCTATATATGGATATGCGTATATGTTTATTTAATTAAGATATATCGTCAAGAGGAAACCGTCCATCGTCATAAAAGTTTCACATCTAACGAACAGCTTGATTGTAAAGAGAGAGATTCAAAGAGATAAAAGATAAGACACGAAATTATGCAGTCGCGATGCTTTGACTCCAGCGAACCGCTTCACCTAAGGAGAGCTTCACTTCCTCTAAAGGCAACCCCAATTGCATCGTGATTTTTTCAACCCCTGACCAATCGGCACGCTCGTAGCACTCTTCGAGGGAAATAAGTGCACCATAAACCCCTTTGCGATGTAATAGCGCTTGTTGTACTGAATGACTAAGCGGTAACTGCCTAACTAAAGATTCCACCGAAAGATCCAACAGCGCATCTAGAATCGACAGCAAACCAACCATAAAACCTTGTTCGTTGAGGTGAGAGAAGGGCTGATAGCGCGACATCAATTGGCAAAATTGAGCTCGTTGCAATGAAAGGTGATACAGCTCTCGAGGCTTGTTACTGGAGATATACGATGCCACAACCAAAGAGACAAACTGCTTAAGGTTATCCTGGCCAAGATAAATCAATGCCTGACGAAAAGAGCTGATTTCGACAGCCAAATTCGGCGCTTGCGTATTTACAAAACGCAATAATTTATATGACAACGCGACATCTTGCGTAATGATGGACTCGATACGAGTAAAGTCAGGCTCAGGAGCACAAACTTCACGAAACAGTTGCAATGCCAACACTTGCTCAGGACTGACGTATTTAGTCTGCGAGACGAGTGGCTTGCTAAAAAAATAACCTTGGAAAAATTTAAAGCCAGCCGCTTTCGCTTGCTCAAACTCTTCTGCGGTTTCAACACGTTCTGCTAAAAAGTGGTATTTGACGCGTTTGGCAAGGTGTGTTGTGACAAGTTCACAGGCCTTTTCGAGCCCCATCGCCATAATGTCGAGCTTCACAATATGCACATATGGCAAAAAACGGCGCCATTCTGGTGTTAGGGTGAAGTCATCCAAAGCGATCAAGTAACCTTCTCGATAAAACTCACGAATCGCATCAAGAAGCTCATCCGTAGGTTGGCACGTTTCCAACACTTCGATGACAATTTTGTTTTTCGGCAAACTGCGCGGCAAACGTCGCACCAAACTTTGATGAGGAAAGTTAATAAAGCATCTTGAAGAGGCAATCACTGGGTTAGTACCCAGTGATAGGAAGTTTTCGACGATCAGTCGGTATGTCGCTCGATTTGAATCAATATGTGAAGGGTATGCGTTACTCTCCCCGTCTCGAAACAACAATTCATAACCCAGCGTCTGTCTTTTTCGGTTAAAGATCGGCTGGCGAGCGACATACGTTGTATTCATGCTAAAGAAGGACCTATAAATGGCTTATGACTTTGCAGCTGCTAATAATGCACCACAACCCATGAACATTGAACCGAATACTTTGTTTATTTTTCCCATGATTTTATCGGAGCGAATAAAGCGTCCCATTTGTGCTGCCAAGCTCGTGTAACCCAACATTACACACGCATCAATCACGACCGTAGTGACGCCAAGCACCAACAGTTGCGTGATTTGGTCTTTTGCCGGGTCAATAAACTGCGGGAACAACGCCACCAGAAAAACAATCGATTTAGGGTTGGTGAGGTTAATTAACACAGCCTTGTACAACAGCGCCGTGCCTGACATCTCGTTGTGGTTTTCAGCTGCGACTAAGCTTGACGTATCGCGCCATTTCAGAATCCCCAACCAAACCAGATAAGCGGCACCAACCCATTTAATGACAGAAAATGCGGTTGCTGACTGCGCGACAAGCGCACCAATACCCGCCCCCACCAGCGCGATGTGGATAACTAAACCAATTTGTAAGCCAATAATGGCACCCAGTGATTTACGGGTACCGTAACTCAAACCATTACTGATTGAGTTCACCGTGCCAGAGCCCGGAGCCAAACTAAAAACGATTGCTGTTACTACATAAGCTAACCAGACATGGGTATCCATTGCATTTCCTCACTAATTCTTCGATGATACATCGCGTAAACAACGTATCTTCAGGTAATCAACTAATGGCGACTAACCATTCACCTTTGACTTATACTCAAGAGACATTATTTGAGCAAGCAATTGGTGGTCCGATCGCAGCACTTTGGCAAACTCGCCAAGAGGGCTTTGTTAAAGGGACTGAGAAAAAGAACATTTACTGGTGCAAGCTAACCAACCCAGAGCATAAAAAAGCCGTGCTCATCGTAAATGGACGCATTGAGTCTTCCTGGAAATACCAAGAGCTGTTTTACGATCTCTACCGCCAAGGTTTCGATGTCTATTCCTTTGACCACCGCGGACAAGGTTTATCAGATCGTTTATTATCTGACTCAGATATGGGTCACGTCTATGACTTTACTGATTATATTGATGATATGGACATCGTCGTAAAAAAACACGACCTTAGCGAATATCAACAATGCTTCATCATCGCGCACTCTATGGGCGGCGCGATCGCCACACGTTACCTGCAAACTCACCCAGAACACCCTTTTACTGGTTTGATTCTAAGTGCGCCCATGTTTGGCATTAACCTGCCATGGTACCTATCACCAATAGCGATTCCGGTCACACAAATTATGTCAGCGGTATCGACTTTGCCACGCTATGCACCAGGACATCAGGCCTACTTCCCTAAGCCCTTTGAAGATAACCCACTTAGCCAAAGTTACGGCCGCTACCAATGGTTCCGAAACCTATATACGGAAAAACCGGAACTGCAAGTCGGTGGGCCAAGCACTCGCTGGGTTTGGCAAGGGCTCATGGCCGCTAAGCAGTGCTTTTTATTAACTCGCCAAGTCAAAATACCAGTAATCCTAATCCAAGCCGGAAACGATCGGATTGTTAGCAACCTCGCGCAAAAGCGTTTTATTGATAAATTGCGGAAAACCAACCCGCACGCGGAGCTGCTTTCTATCGAAGGCGCACAGCATGAAATCTTGTTCGAGACCGACAAGTATCGTAATCAAGCGCTCGATGCGATTTTCCGCTTTATGAATGACCCTAAATCACCATCAAACGAACAAGCACAATAAGAACTCTAGGCGACCATTTCACGACTAAGATTAAAGAGGAAATGTCTACACATCGATTTACCCTCTTTTTCATCCTCATTTTGGCGTACACTGCTTGAACTTGGCTACTTTGACACTGTGTTTAACCGCATAGTGCTATGAGCCCAAGTTCCCCCGCATTCGGAGCAGTACGATCTAGTCAGTCTGCTGTACTCCGTTTGCAATTCACCTGTTCCACACTATCCAAACCGTTTACGAGGACTTCATGAGCACATCGCTACCTTGCAAAGAGATCACCAAAATCGTTGCCTCTGATCTGGATGGCACGTTACTAGCACCTAACCATCAGCTCAGTGCTTACTCAAAAGAGACGCTAAAAGCGCTGCATGAAAAGGGTTATACCTTTGTCTTTGCAACCGGCCGTCACCACGTAGACGTTGCGAGCATCCGTCGCCAAGTTGGCATTCCAGCTTATATGATCACGTCGAATGGTGCCCGAGTGCATGACCAGGAAGATCAGCTAATGTACAGCGAGAATGTCCCTGCGGAACTGGTACAAGGCGTGATCGACACGATCAAACATGATCAAGAAATACTTATTCACATGTATCAAAATGATAGCTGGTTGATGAACAAGGATGATGAAACGTTACGTGACTTCCACGATGAATTCACTTACGTCTTATTTGATGAAGACCAAGCCCCAACTGACGGTATTGCGAAAGTTTTCTTCACGCATCCTGGAGAAGACCACGAACGTTTGGTCGTATTTGAAAACAAACTACGTGAGCAGTTTGGTGATAAGCTGAACATCGCATTTTCAACGCCTTGGTGTTTGGAAGTAATGAGCGCTGGCGTGTCTAAAGGTCATGCTCTTGAAGCGGTAGCGAAAAAACTCGACCTCACGTTAGAAAACTGCGTAGCATTTGGTGATGGCATGAATGACGTAGAAATGCTGTCGATGGCAGGTAAAGGGCTAGTTATGGGTACATCACACGAAAAAGTGATGAAAGCTCTACCAAATAATGAAGTAATTGGCAGCAATGCAGAAGATGCGGTTGCACACTACCTACAAGAACACTTGCTGTAAGCTTCAATACTCCAAATTATGAAGGGCTGCACATTCGCAGCCCTTTTCTTTTATCGCTGACTTGGCAGCTTCTCTTTGCCAAGAATCGCGTCCCATTCTTCTTCTATCACGGGCATAATCGACAAGCGATTTCCACGTTTCACCAACGGCATGTTCTCAAGTTCTGGCATCGCTTTCATCACCGACAACGGAATCACTCGCGCCGTTTTACGTACAAACTCTACATCCACCATAATCCAACGCGGGTTGTCTGGGTCTGACTTTGGATCGTAATAATCGCTTTCGGGATCGAATTGGAAATGATCGGGATAGGCTTCTCTCACAACTTTAGCAATACCTGCCACGCCAACATGTTTACAAGAAGAGTGGTAAATCAGGACTAAATCGCCCACCTTCACTTGGTCACGCATCATATTGCGCGCCTGATAATTACGAACTCCCTCCCAACATGAAACCTTTTGAGTTCGAAGCGTGTCAATAGAAAAGGTATCTGGTTCAGTTTTAAATAACCAATATGCCATAATGCCATCCGATGCCGATTGAGTAACAATAATGAGGAAGATATAACATGAAGGCTTTGAAAAACCCAGTGGCGCTTGCCACCTTGCTGGTTCTGCAAGCATGTAGTTCACAGCCGCCACAATCTGGTGCTGCTGACCCAACCTCTCCACCAGCAACCTTAGATAAGCCTGAAACCATTCAACCTCAAACTTTTATGCTACGCGGAAAAGTGATCGTCGGTCACGAGAGCCAATACATCATGCCTTGTGGCAGCGACAAGCAATATTGGTTGCAACTATCACCACAGCAAATGCAACGAGCAATTCAGTTAAATAACGAGCCTTACCAGACTATGTATGGCGAGGTTATCGGCCACCTCAACCCACCGGGCATCGATGGGTTTTCTGCTGATTTCGATGCTAACTTTGTAGTGGAACAAGTGAACTTCCTCACAACGGAAAACCCAAACCGTTGTCAGCAACCAAACAAACCAACTCGCGTGTTTGGTAATGAGCCTTCTTGGTCGGCAAGCTTTGAGGCTAATGGACTAACATTCCAGAAAATCGGCAAACAAACCACAAAATTAGCGATTAACAGCAGTCAGCTTCAACCTCGCCAGCGCACTTATCAACTGCAAGGTGGTGAGCTTCGCTTAACAGAAAACCTCTGCTCAGACACAATGAGCGATTCTTTATATGGCTGGAAAGCAACACTAAAACATGATGGCGAGACGTATCAAGGTTGTGGTATGGCTGCAAACGTCGATGCAACGCTTGGCTGGGCTAATACCTATGTCGCGACCTCAACCCAATCACAAGGCTTTGAAGTACAAATGACCTTAAACCCAGACCACAGCGCCACAACAAAATACCGTTACGCCAATGGACAAGCACCATTAATCGAGCGTGGTTACTGGCAACAGTTAAGTCCGTCTCAGGTTCAAGTTGTCATGACGCATCATCAACAGCAAAGGCTAATGTTAGAGCGACTGTTTACTCGAGAAGGCAATCAGCTCAAAGCGACCAAAGAAAAAGTCGGTAACTTGGTATACCCAATCGCCGATGGTGGTTTAGTCCTTTATCCTGCCACCGTTCGTGATGAAGGCATCATGCAACCAGCCGAAAAACGCACCAACAACCCCATCGGTAGTGCTGACGTACCTTCTAGTGCAGAGTTTGATTCAAAAGTAGATGCCGCGGTGCGCAACTACTTCTTTATCCATCAAACCAACCCCAACAATAACCAATACCGTTGGCTAACTTACGACCTCAACAGCGATGGTAACGAAGAGCTATTGGTACAGTTGGATTGGTGTGGTTCCGGTGGCTGTACATTGCTAATATTTGAACATCACGAAAAGGAATGGCGCTTTAATAGCCGCATTACACTAGTGCAAAGCCCGATTATGCTCGGCCAACAAACCTCTCATGGTTGGCGAGATCTGATTTTTAATGTCAGCGGTGGCGGAGCTAAAGCGGCTCAACATGTGATGCAATACACTGGGGTTAGCTACCCACTCAACCCAAGCATGGCGCCAACGGCAACGCCGAACCAAGTCAGTGGCGTGCGTCTGTTCTCTGATGGGATAAGCCCGGTGCGAGAAGGAGTTCGTCTGTAATGTCACAACCGTGTCCAACCTGCGGTTTTCAATTCAATTGTATGTGCTCGCTAATGCCGAAACTTAACAGTGAGCACAACATCCTGCTGTTAATGCATCCGAATGAACTGAAGCGTGATACTAATACCGGCCAGCTACTAGAGCAGTGCCAACTCAACATTGAGCGAGTAATCTGGGATCGCAAACAGCCACCAGCAGAATTGCTCACTCTATTAGCTGATCCGTCGCGGTATCCGGTGTTGCTCTTCCCCTGTGAAGAAAGTATCACACTCGAACATGTGGTACTCCAAAGCCAGCAACAAACCAAAACTCCGCTGTTTATTATTTTGGATGCCACCTGGCAAGAGGCGCGCAAGATGATCAATAAGAGCCGTTGGTTAGAAGGTATCCCTACTATGGGATTGTCTGCGTCGGCGGACTCACAATATCAGCTGCGACGCAACCAACAACAAGGTAATTTGTGTACGTTTGAAGTCGCTGCACATTTGCTCGGGCAACTTGGAGAACAAAACAACCAACAACAAATGCAGCGCTTTTTTGCCCATTACCTCGCTCTGTTCCAAGCTGAAAAGAGTGGACACGCTCTTAAGCGTTAACCATTAAGCTCAGTAGAAGAACCAAACAAAAAACGCAGCCTACGCTGCGTTTTTACGACAAGAAGTTTCACGTGAAACATCATTAAAACAGTCGAGTCGGCTCGCCAAGATAGTAACCCTGCAAATAATCCACCCCCATGTCTTGTGCAATGGTACACACCTCCTGATTGTGGACGAACTCCGCCACCGTCTCCGCGTTAAACACCTGGCACAAACGCACCAACTGGGAAGCGATCTTGCGCTGTTTTAAGTCTTTATCAATATCACGAATCAAGCTGCCATCGAGCTTTATGACTTCTGGCTCCAACTTTAGGATTTCATCGATATTCGAATAACCGGACCCAAAGTCATCAACAATGATACGCGCCCCTAAGCTTCTAAAATGACTGCACACTTCTATCATTCGGCCGTAGTCTTTGATCTGCTCAGATTCCAGCACTTCTAAACCAATTCGCCTTGGGTCATTTAGCTGGCTAATTTCATGCTCTAAAAGCATTAAAGTTTTATCACTGAGCAAATCTTGCGGCGATAAGTTTATAGAAAAGTCACCTTGCTTATCTCGCATATAATGCAACGTAGAATGAATCATGTGCCGACTTAGTCGAGTGTAAAGATGCGTATCAGAGATAATTGGCAGAAAACGCCCTGGCGCAATCACCGTTCCATCGGCTTCCAGAATACGAACCAAACATTCTTGGCTTGCCAGTTTGTGGCTACCCGCATGCACAATAGGTTGGCTATAAGTGATGATATTCTGTTTAAGAATGGCTCTACTGACGCAACTTAGCCATCCAAGTTGCTCTTTACGCACATCCTCACTGACTTCAATATCTTTCGCATTACAGATATGGGTATTACTGCGTACACCGGAGCGCCTCGCTTCGATGCCTTTGAGTAAGAGCTCATCTACTGAAGCGGATGGAAAGTCTCGACGACTCACTAAGCCGCCGCATAGCGAGATAGAAAGATAATCTATTTCACGTAGGCCAATTGGCTCAAAATTAGTTTGTTCTACCGCGTCAGCAAAACGCGTAAAGTGCTGTTTGATGGTCTCGCTGCTTTGATCAGCTTTAAATATGAACGCCCACTCACCAACCCCAATACTATAAAGCTGCAAAGCCGTTGGCATGCCGAAACGCTTTCGTAGTCGATTCGTAAAGTGCATTGAGAGATCTTTGAGTAATTGATCTCCCACTCGGTAGCCGTATTTTTCGTTGATATGACTAAAGTTAAGTAGCTTTAGAGTCAACAAATGCTCATCCAAATCGATGTTACTCAGCCGCTCTTGCAATGCGACCCGGTTTTGTAACCCCGTACGACTGTCGCGTCGATAGCTTTCTTGTAACTTGCGCGTTTGGCGATCGAGTTGATATCCCATATGCGCGTTCATATGGTTGAGATCGCCGATCGCATTTCGAATCAAGCTAAACAACGGTGAAATAGAGGAGCTAACGGGCGACTTAGGCAAGTTCAATGTTTGCACTTCGTCTCCCTCTCGCATCGCTAAATACGTCAGGCTGTGATGAAGAATTTCGGGCTGACCAATACCACCATGCAGTTCCCCCATACAGTAACTACCAAACGTCGTCGCAATATCTTTGAAGGCTTGGACTTCGTCGCTGCTGTCAATAAAGTCTAACCGTGACGCGCAGTTAAAAATCATAACGACTTCAGGTTGGTGCATGGCTAACTCAACCACACCATGCCGCACTTGCTCGAGCGTTAACGAGGGATGGTTATAGCAAAATTGCACTTCGTCACCAAGACACCAGGGCCTGTCGAAGCTCATACTGCCATCAGCGTGTAGCTCCGTTACCGTACAAACTTCCTTTCGCCCTAAGCTTTCTCGATACAAAGGAAAGCTGAGCAGTTGACTCAGCGTCACGTCATGGCCATCCGCCAAGTAACGCTTGTATACGTCCAGCGCTTTCTTCTCACCTAAACAATACAAGCGCGTCCCTTTTGCATGAGTGACTTTGTGTGGCATGCCAATCGGGTTCCATTCCGAATACGCATCAGTCCATAGCTTCAAAGTATCACTGTGCAAAGCTACGGCAACCACAGCGTTATCGTAAACTCGGTTTTGATATAGCACCCAGCAGCCATCGTCAATACTCTGCGCCAACCCTCCAGAAATCACTACTTCTTCACTGGCGAAGGTTTGAAACAAGGGATAGTCACGTCGTTCAATTTGCACAGCAAAGCTGAGGATCACCTGTGAATTATGCTGCATTAGAAGAGAGCGCTTGAGCTCCCCGCCATCAATGTCAGGGGAGTAAGAGTATGTTTGTACCGCAGAAGTCAGCGTGGTTTGCTCAAATTCAATCACACTCACTAGGCAACCAGAGGTAAATATCTCCCCTTCCAGAATCACATTACGCGTACTATGCCCCATAACATGAGCATTCGGCAGCGACGACAAAACGGCGTCTGCAAGTGTGGTCGTAATTTCGCGCGATTGCGTCGACAATATTTGTACTAAATATTGTTTATCTGAGGAAGTCGGAAAAGTGACTAAAAAGTCATTCAGTTGACTGACATCGTGAACCAGTTTTGAAAAAGCTCGCATGGACCTACCACTGCCGTAACACTATCTTCACCACGACGTGTGGCGTTACTATTTTTATTTAATAGAGAATAATTTACGTGGCTTTGCGCTGCTTTTCTAGACACAAAATGAGATTAGAATGGATTAATGCGAAAGCAATTAAAAAAGTGTGAGTAACGGCTGCAAACTATTGATTTCAATATCAGGTAAAGTACGTGTTTTTGAATGGTTAATGACATTTTTATTCATATCATTAAACCAACAGGCTGCAAAACCAGCCAACTTTGCACCATGCACATCCGTGGTTAGATGATCACCGACATGCAGAATATTCTCCGCAGGAATATCCAAGAATCGCTTCGCTTTAGTAAACATATCGGTTGCGGGTTTCGCCAATCCATCTGGTCCTGCTTTAAGTACCTGTTGGAAATAAGGCGTAAGACCGATGCGGTCTAAATCCACATTACCGTTGGTGATTGCTACCAACGGGATGTGCTGCGCGAGTTCCTCCAGTACATCGAGGCTTTGCTGCGGCACTTCAAAACGGTTACGCCAGTCCAACGCAACGTCTACTGCGGCTTTCGCGGCGGCATGTGCTGCGTCTTCGTCGTAGCCTACTTGGGAGAAGGCTTGCTGAAGTTGCACTAAACGCCATAAAGTGACATCGCTCTTCAGCTCGGGTTGTTGCTGCACAACACGCTGCTTGAGAGCAAACCAATCCGCTTTGTTCATATGGGCAACCGCTGGATGATGGTGCTTGAGCCAAGATAGCAACTCACGCTCCATGCGAACTATCACAGGATAGTTGTCATAGAGGGTATCATCTAGGTCAAAGGTCATTGCCTTAATAGGCTCGATACGGCGATAAAATTTCATACTTCGGCTCACTCCCCGTTCTTTTTACGTGCGCGTGGGTGGGCTTGGTCGTAGGCTTGCGCCAAATGTTGGAAATCCAAGTGCGTGTAGATTTGGGTCGTCGAAATATTCTCGTGCCCTAAAAGCTCCTGCACCGCACGTAAGTTATTGCTTGATTCGAGCATATGTGTCGCAAATGAGTGACGCAATTTATGCGGACTAATATGGCTTGCGACAGACTGTTTCTGCCCCCATTCAGCCATGCGCTTTTGCACGCTACGATGCGAAATACGCGTTCCAAGCTTAGATACAAACAAGGCGGGCTCACCTGGAGCGGCTAAATCACCACGAACGCGTAACCACTTCCCGACCCACTCGGTTGCCATCCCAGAGAACGGCACTTTACGTTCTTTATCGCCTTTACCAATAACACGAAGCTCACCACTACGCAGTTGTACGTCACGTACATCCACACCCACCAGTTCAGCCAAACGTAAGCCGGCGCCATACATCAGCTCCATCATGGCGCGATCGCGCACAGCCAACGGGTCGTCCTCGTTGACTTCAAGTAATTGGCTCACTTCGTCAACATCGAGGTTTTTGGGCAACGGGCGTTTTTTGCGAGGTGCTGAAACCCCTTTGGCTGGGTTAGCAGACATCTCGCCACGCAGAATAAGGAAATCGAAAAAGCTACGCAGCGATGAGAGTCGCGTTGCCAAACTGCTGGCTTTCATGCCTTCTCGCATGCCCTTACCTGCTAATTGGCGCACCCAACCAGCATCCACTTGAGACCAATCTTTGAGCCCCATTTCAGCTAAGTGCTGCGCCATAGTTTCTAGCTGCTGTTTGTAATTGCGCTGAGTATGTAGGCTAAGCCCCTTTTCGCTTCGTAAGAATTCATAGAAGCGCTCAAGAGGCTTTTGCAGACTATTTGGCAGAGGATTGTTGGGAGTTGTCGTCATCGTAACTTTGCCATACCAGTGTTTGAGCGAGATGTGCCACTACTAATGATAGGTGACGCAAAAACAAGGTATCCATATCTGGCTGAAAATGGCCGCCATCTTCACTAGAAAAAGCAAGCACGCCCAGTGTTTGCTGTTTCACGAGCGGCAGTACCACATAGGAACCCATTTCCGGCACTTCCATGTTGCCAAACAAAGCTTCACGATCCACTTTGCGAAGACGTCCTAAGTACGCATCTTTGCCATTTAAGTGAGTGGTCGCGAAGCGTTGATAACTTTCCTTACTCAATTGAATCGATGCGTCGCATTGACTAAACAATCGAACAAACGCACGTAAGCCCAATGCTTTGGCTTTATCTTCGATAGAATGAATGACTTGTTTAAAGTCACCACACTTTAGAATCTGCCCCTGCAAATCCATAAATTCGTAAAAGGTGCGATCATTGTTCGCCGCAAGCGATATTAGTGTAGTGATCTCTTCCTCTAACTCTTCAATGCGCTGACGTTGACGATTCATTTGGATGTGCACCAAAGATACCGCGCCTAAGTCTGAGTGTGGGAAAGATAAACGATCCACAAGTTCCGGACGTTGCACAAAAAAGTCTGGATGATCTTTGAGGTACTCGGCCACTACTTCAGCCGTTAAGGCATCTGCTTCTACTTGAGACAAACCGTTTCCTTTTTCTTCAACTAGCAAGATAATTGACCATCAAATACATGCGTTGTAGGTCCGGTCATAAACAACGGCTTGCCAGGACCTTGCCATGCAATTCGCAATTCACCACCAGGTAGAGAAACCTTAACGTTTTCATCCAACAAGCCCTGCAGAATCCCAACCGCGACTGCCGCGCATGCACCACTACCACAAGCTTGTGTCTCTCCTGCGCCTCGCTCATAAACTCGAAGACGAATATGGTCACGACTCATCACCTGCATAAAGCCAGCGTTGACGCGCTCTGGGAAACGCTCATGCGACTCAAGCAGCGGACCGAGAGTTTCCACTTCTGCCGTATCCACATCGTCGACCACGGTCACTACGTGCGGGTTACCCATGCTCACAGCACCACAAAACAAGGTATTGTCGCCTGCTCGCATGATGTAAGTTTTCTCTTTTTGCTTCGCTTTGAAAGGAATTTTGTTCGGTTCAAACTCTGGCACGCCCATGTTGACCGTCACTTCCCCATCATCTTCGATGTTGAGAATCATCTTTCCTTTCTTGGTGCTCACGCTGATGCTGTATTTATTGGTCAGCCCCTTCAAGCGAACAAAGCGGGCAAAACAGCGTGCACCGTTACCACACTGTTCAACTTCACTACCATCGGCATTAAAAATCCGATAATGGAAGTCGGTTTCAGGGTCGTAAGGGGCCTCTACCACAAGCAATTGGTCAAAACCAACGCCAGTATGACGATCCGCCAAGCGGCGGATCAGGTCTTGCGAGAAAAACACGTTCTGGGTAATACAGTCGACGACCATGAAGTCGTTGCCCAAACCGTGCATTTTGGAAAAGTGGAAATGCATTTGTTGTATGTTACTCCGGTAGAATCTGTTCCAGCTGCCACAAACTGGTCAGCTCCTCACGCTGGCGAACTAAGTGGCTTTGTTTACCGTCCACCATCACTTCTGCCGCTCGGGTACGAGTATTGTAGTTCGAAGACATCACAAAACCATAGGCACCTGCTGAACGAACCGCGAGTAGATCACCTTCTTGCAAAACGAGTGCGCGATCTTTACCCAAGAAGTCGCCGGTTTCACAAATAGGACCAACCAAGTCGTAAGTCTGAGCTTCACCCTTTCGCGGTGAAACTGGCACAATATCTTGCCATGCTTGGTATAGCGCAGGACGCATCAAGTCGTTCATTGCAGCGTCGATAATCGCAAAGTTTTTATGCTCAGTATGTTTTAAAAACTCAACACGCGTTAGCAATATACCTGCGTTCGCAGCAATTGCACGGCCTGGCTCAAAGATCAGCTCCAAGTCTTGGTGATTTTCAAGACGGCCTAGTAACGCTTTGGCGTAATCAGAAGGCTGAGGTGGTAATTCATCACGATAGACCACACCCAAACCACCGCCGACGTCAAGGTGACGAATGTTAATGCCTTGCGCTTTTAAATCATCAATCAGGGCTAATAAACGGTCTGTCGCGTCGATAAATGGGTCTATATTGGTCAGCTGAGAACCAATGTGGCAGTCGATACCTTGCACATTCAAGTTCGGCAGGCTTTGCGCGAATTTATAAACATCTGGCGCACGATCAAACGCAATGCCGAATTTATTGTCGCGAAGACCAGTCGAAATGTAAGGGTGTGTTTTCGCGTCGACATCTGGATTGATACGCAGAGAAATTGGCGCAATCACACCAAGCTCACCCGCAACCTTGTTCAAACGTTCTAGCTCTGGCTCAGATTCAACGTTGAAACATTTGATACCTAGCTCAAGAGCGCGCTTCATCTCTGCCGGTGTTTTCCCAACACCAGAGAAGACGACTTTCTTCGGATCACCGCCTGCGGCAATCACACGCTCAAGTTCACCACCCGACACGATGTCAAAACCCGATCCCAAACGCGCTAGCGTGTTCAATACGCCTAAGTTTGAGTTGGCTTTCACCGCGTAGCAAACCAGGTGAGGATGCTGACCCACAGCACTATCAAACGCCTTCCAATGGCGCTCTAGCGTGGCTCGAGAATATACATAAAGAGGAGTGCCATATTGCTCTGCAAGAGCTTGAAGTGGGACGTCTTCGGCCCAAAGCTGGCCATCATCCTGATAGTTGAAGTAATCCAAAATTCGCTTCCCTTATTTTATTCGACTGCTGAACCCTAATTTCACCCTAAGGTGCGGTTATTTATTGTGATTGCTCATTCTGTTGAGTGTCATCTGGAATGTATAGTGAGCCAGACTGACCACACCCCGCTAAGGTCGCGGCAACCATCACAAACAACACAGTAACTAATTTTTTCATTTCGCATATCGTGATTATTGAATCAATGCCCCCTATAATCGCACCACACTCAGGAAAAGCAATAGGATAGACGGATGAACGATACTGAATTTCATCAACTGGTGGATGCGCAGATGCAAATCATCGAAGAATCCATCGATGATTCAGGCGCAGACATTGATTACGAAGTCACTGGCAACGTAATGACATTGGAATTTGAAGACCGAAGCCAAATCATCATTAATCGCCAAGAGCCGATGCATGAGATCTGGCTAGCGTCCAAATCTGGTGGTTTCCACTTCAAGCTTATTGAAGGTAAATGGACCTGCTCAAAAACGGGTATGGAGCTATTTGAAATGGTGAAGAAAGAGTGTGAAAAGCACGCAGGCGAAGCCATTGATTGGGCATAATTCTGGTCAATCGTCACCAAAACAAAAAGAGCACCGAAGTGCTCTTTTTGTTTATTGATACGGGTTTAATTACGCGTTCACAGTTTTGGTCGGGCGACTCGGTGAACAACCGTCATTACGGTAAGGAATGATATACGCATTCCCCTCTTCAGGGTGAATAATTTGATAGTACTGAGGCAGGTTAAAATTAATAAACTTCGACGCGACGCGACTATCGTCTTTTACCGACGTGTAGAAACTGTTTACAGACGAAATCATTTCATCTTTGGAGCCACTAAATTGGTGATACACTTCTACTTGATTTGACTCATCCAACACATAAATATTGAAGCCATCTTCGTTATCTTCAAAGAAGAACTGCACCAGACCTTCACTGGCAAACCCATCCACCGCTTCCGGCATTTGATATTCTTGCTCACGATCGAGCATTAACAGCGGCGAGCCTTTGAGTTTGTTAGTGGAAATGCTGCGGTAGAAATCGATGGAATTTTCTAGCTTCTGCACCGACACACCACGACGTTCAAAGAACAACCCATAAGTCTGGTTACCAAGACGCATCGCTTTAAAGCGGCGACGTTTCTCTTGCTCTACTGGTTTCAAGCGTAAGTCGATACATTCAGCTAAAAGCTGGTAAACCATATTACGCATCACACCACGCATGTTCTTCGCATAGCAGAACACATCCACTGATTCTGGTGGCAACGCATCTTGGTGCATTTTGCCCAAAATGGTTTTCAGTGCATCCAGCATCGCCGTTTCCCCTTTGAAATGCAGCGTACGCACTTCATGCCAAGAATTACGGTAAACAAGGTCAACACTGCCGACTAAATTTTTATGTTCTGGACCAAAGCTAAAAATATCGGTGTTCTTAACATCCACTTTCAACGAACGACCAGAAAGTTCAGACGTCGGATCATTTTCAAAGTTGATGAACATCGCAAGCTGGCTTATTTCACAAGGACTCGCTAGCGCCTGCATAGATGGACGACGCTTACGCAACGCAAAAGTATTTCGTAAGTCACTCACCATTTGGTAAAACTTATCAATATCTAGCTGCGCTTCACGTACCACGGCATGTAAACGAGTCGATTCAGTAATCAAGCCATTGAAGAATGCCCAAGCAACCAACTTACTCAAGTATTCATGATGCTCTAGATATGGTTGCCCCAAAATGCGGTGCGCAATAAGTGGTTGTTTATAGAGGTACCAACCAGACTTGTTCACTCCCCCTTTTTTCACTTCGATAAAGCTCAAGTCAGGCTCGTGCAGATCAGGTGAAATCTGTGGGTTTAGTAACGTTACTTTGCCCGGCAATACTTCAAAAGCTGCGTAAAGTTTACGGGCCAAAATACTGATGTCTTGCGGACTGATAGCAGAAGTGATGTCGTTACGACGCGCAAATTGAATCAAGTTACGGTAGCTTTGCATCAACGCATCCAGCAATGCATGATGTACCACCTTTACTTGTTCAACCTTCCAATTACGGCGGTCATCGAGCTCTGCAACGACACTGGCATCCCAATTCCATTTTGCAATCATATCGCTCAGCGCTTCACGACGCCAAGCTACTGAGCCAACATTCGGCTCACGAGATAATTTTTCATGGGTTTTGAGATAGAAACAGCGACGCACTAAATCCAAACGTGTATCGTCTTGAATTCGCTCTAAGTAACGGGTTACTTTTTCCAACATTAAGTAGTACGCATCCATGCCATAGAGATCAGGCTCATGGGCAAAGAAACGACGTTTAGTGTCGATGCTTAACAATTGAGTATGCGGGTATTCCCACGAGTAAGCTTCTAGCAAGATGGCTTTTAATACCGATTTGTAGGGAGAGTCGATGCTTTTGTATAACTGCCACAAGTTCGAGCCGAAGTATTCTTCAGCAGGAATGCAGTTCAATTTACCAAAGTCGATCCATTCACTACAGTCGATGTAACCATCACTGCACAGTTGAGAAACGTACTCGTCGTAACACTCTTCCATTTCTGGCGGCACGATTTGCCATAACAAACGCTGTCCGGCAATACGCACCGCACTACGATAGAATTCATCTAGCAAAAGTAAGTGCTGAGATGAACCACAGTTATCACCTGTCATCTCCTCAGAATGATTGCTTCTAAAGCGCTCTTTATCCATTAAGAAAAAGTTCGCTTCCACGCCTTTGCTTTGTGCCCAATCCGTGATGAGTAAGCATTTATTGGTCAATAACTCGCGTTCGTCACAATCCATCTCTGGTGAGATACACACCCAAATATCCAAATCACTGGAAGTACTTTGACCAATCGAGGAGGTACTGCCCATGGTGTACAAACCCAATATAGCGGGCTTTTCTACCGTCTTGAGCGGCTGACCAATGGCAAGTTGAATATCATCTATGAATTGTTGCTGAATGCTATTTAGTTCAAGCCCATGCACACCAAAAGGGACATCGGCATCATAATAGCCAGGAATTACAGGATGGTTGTAGTTCAACAAGGCAGGAATCAAATGGAAGACTTGCTGGCTTTGCGAATCCATAAGCGCCAGCGCGCGATCAACTCGCTGCTGATTCAAATTATCTAGTCGCTGGATGATTTTTTGGGTGTAAGCCTGCAAGGGGAATTCCTTGGTTGAACAATCACGAAAATCTGCTGACGTTTTAAACCAAAATGGCTTAAAAACGTGATCAATTTAACACTTTTATTGGTGCGGGTAAAGCTTCACGCCCGCGTATCACTCTGGATACAAAACCATACTTTAGTCACAAAATTAATCGCGCGGTAGTGTCGCTCTTATTACCTATTACTAATAATAGTCCTTAGTCTAATTGAGAATCCAGTCACACTATTTTCATAACGTCATGTAATTCCATTCATAGCCTTCAGAGATAACGAACTAACAGTAAGCATTTCTTGATGAGAATGGTAGGATAAACCCAAATCCAAACAGCATTGAGAAGATCATGACACAATCCACACCGATTCGCATTGCAACTCGAAAAAGCCCTCTTGCTTTATGGCAAGCTTACTTTGTTAAAGACGCCCTTCAAGCCGCTCACCCTGGCTTGGAAGTCGAGTTAGTAACCATGGTGACCAAAGGTGACGTGATTTTAGATACACCACTAGCAAAAGTTGGCGGCAAAGGCTTGTTCGTAAAAGAGCTTGAAGTCGCGATGCTAGAAGGACGCGCAGACCTCGCCGTTCACTCAATGAAAGACGTACCCGTCGATTTCCCAGAAGGCCTTGGCCTCGTGACCATTTGTGAGCGTGAAGATCCTCGTGATGCCTTCATCTCTAATACCTATAGCCACATTGATGAGCTCCCTCAAGGTGCCGTGGTTGGTACTTGCAGTTTGCGCCGTCAATGCCAACTGAAAGAATATCGTCCGGACATCATCATCAAAGAGCTTCGCGGTAATGTGGGCACTCGCCTTGGTAAGTTAGATGCGGGTGAGTATGATGCAATCATTCTTGCTGCGGCTGGCCTCAAACGATTGAAGCTTGAAGAACGCATTCGTAGCTTTATCGAACCAGAGCAATCACTACCAGCGGTAGGCCAAGGTGCTGTCGGTATTGAGTGCCGCCTTGACGATGAAAGACTGCTTAAGCTGCTTGAGCCACTTAACCACCAAGACACCGTAGACCGCGTTTTGTGTGAGCGCGCAATGAATCTGACCCTAGAAGGCGGCTGTCAGGTACCAATCGGCAGCTATGCCCTACTAGACGGCGACAACATTTGGTTACGCGCATTAGTTGGCGAACCAGATGGCAGCGTAATTGTTCGTGGTGAAATTCGTGGCCATCGTAAAGATGGCGAAGCATTAGGAGTGCAGCTAGCCAATGAGCTGCTAGATAACGGCGCTCGTGAAATCCTAACTAAGCTGTACGCAGATCACGAATAACCATGGCAGTGTTGGTCACTCGGCCGGGAGAGCAAGGCAACGCGCTTTGCTCTCTGCTCGAAAGGCACGGCATTTCCGCATATCACCATCCTCTGATCGACATTGTCGCCGATCTCACGGACACGCACCTCTCTAAACATCTACATCAAGCTCAAATTGTTATCGCTGTTAGTCGACATGCAGTGCAATGTGCACAGCAAATCTTAGCCAGCAACGGGATGTCATGGCCGAAACAAGCTATTTACCTTGCCGTTGGTCAAAAAACAGCACACTATTTAAGCAAATGTA
Organism: Vibrio sp. 1731; assembly: GCF_033339955.1. Classification (NCBI taxonomy): domain Bacteria; kingdom Pseudomonadati; phylum Pseudomonadota; class Gammaproteobacteria; order Vibrionales; family Vibrionaceae; genus Vibrio; species Vibrio sp. 1731. The sequence continues at coordinate 50,532 of NZ_JAWOVO010000028.1, forward strand.
CCCAACAGAAAGTACACTATCCCCAAGTCAGTGATAGTGAACACTTATTGCGACTGCCAGAGCTCAACAATGTGGCACAACAACAAGTTCTTATCCTTCGTGGTAACGGCGGAAGAGAGCTGATCAAAGATGCATTGGTGAGGCGTGGCGCAAAAGTTCACTATAGTGAGACTTACAAGAGAGAATTCATCCCATTCGATCCAGTAAGCTGTATCTCACTATGGAAAAACCTACAAATTAACCAGATTATTGTCACCAGTGGTGAACAACTGGATTATTTGTGCAGCCAATTGACGTCGGAGCAATTGACTTGGCTTAATCAACAAGAGTTGTATATCCCCAGTCAGCGTATCGCTGACATCGCAATTCAAAGGGGGTTCACTCGCGTGAGATGCACGGGAAGCGCATCCAACCAAGAATTACTGGCGGCTCTCCAGCCCTAGCTACACAGGATATAGGCATGACAAGTAAAAATAACGACCAAAAAAATAACGATAAAAACCTTTCCGAAGAAACCTCATCGGCACCGCTAGTCGAAAAAACCACATCGCAGCAGGATGCGGACCTTAAAAAAGAGCAACCACAAGCGGCCGAGCCCCCAAAAACAGCAGAGCCAACCAAAGTCGAGTTTGAAGAAAAACAAGGTAAACGCGGTGTCAAACTAGGCACGGTCGCTATCATCTTATCGATTATTTTTGGCGGTGGCCTCGCGTACAAGGTGCATCAACAGCAAGCCGATTACCAAGCGCAGATCGCCCAACTAAAAAGTCAGCTAGAAAGCACTCAAGCTTCCATGAAGCAAGAGCTCAGCCGGGTACAAGAAGAAACCATCGAGAAAGCAACAACCGTGACACACAAAGCGGAAGTGGTACTTGGACAGCAACAGAAGAGCATTGAAAGCTTACAGCTCGCCGTTGCCGATGTGAAAGGTCGTCGACCAAACGACTGGCTATTAGCGGAAGCCGATTACCTTGTCAAATTAGCTGGTCGTAAATTGTTCTTAGAGCACGATGTAGAAAGCGCGACTCAACTGATGGAAAGTGCAGACCAACGCATTGCAGCACTGAATGACCCTAGCCTCGTCAAACTACGTAAAGCAATGGCGAACGATATCACCAAACTTCGCACTATCCCGCTAATTGACCGTGATGGATTGGTACTACGCTTAACTGCCCTACAACAGCAAGTAGACAAGCTCCCTCTCGCCAATGCACTGCTACCTGAAGCTGAAGCCGTAGAAAACACTGAAGTGTCTGAAGATATCGCAAACTGGCAAGATAACTTAATGACCTCTTTGAAGGACTTTTCAGAAAACTTCATTACCTTCCGCACGCGCGATGGTAACGTTATTCCATTGCTTTCTCCTGAGCAACACTTTTACCTGAAAGAAAACATCAAAGCCAAATTGGAAACGGCAATAAAAGCGGTGTACCAAGAGCAAGGTGAAATTTACACCACGTCTCTAAAAACAGCAGACAAATGGGCATTAGCTTTCTTCAACCAAGACGATAATTCTGTTAAAGAGTTCAACAAAACGGTTAACCTACTAAGTCAGCAAAATATTCAAGTGGAATACCCAACAAAACTGCAAAGTCAGTCTCAACTATCAGATGTCATCCGTGAACGCCTACGTCGTGAAGTCACAACGATGACAGGCATGGAGGATAAGTAATGTTTCGTCTTATTTTCCTATTTGTTGTACTAGGCGCAGGACTATTTGTTGGCACCCAGTTTTCTGGTCAGCAAGGCTATGTACTCATCTCCATTGCCGAGAAAACGATCGAGATGAGCGTAACGACATTAGTGGTTTTCGTTATCGCTGCACTCGCAGGTCTTTTTCTGCTTGAGTACCTGATTAAGAAGTTAGTTTATGCTAGTTCTACAACATGGAATTACTTCAGTGTTCGCAAAATGCGCCATTCCCGCCGATACACCAATGAAGGCATTATTAAACTTCTAGAAGGTGACTGGAAAGGTGCTGAGAAGAAAGTAACTCGCTGGGCAAATCATCACGATATGCCGCTGCTTTGCTACTTGGTTGCGTCTGAAGCCGCACAAGGCCAAGGTGATAAAGCAAAACGAGATCACTATCTAGAGCTAGCGAGCCAACAAGAGAACGCCCATCTCGCAGTAGAACTGACTCGAGCGAAACAATTTATCCGCGACAACGAGTTCGAGTCCGCTTTCGATACCTTGCAATCGTTAAAAAGTCAGTATGCGAGTAACTCTATTGTATTGAACTTGCTGAAAACAACGTACATGCAGCTAAAGTTGTGGCAACCTCTTATTGACCTCTTGCCACAACTAACCAAAGCAAAACTCATCACGGAAGAAGAACATGCAGAGCTGATTCAAAAGGCGCAGTGCGGCTTACTCCATGAAGTAGCGCAGCAACAGGGTAGCGAAGGGCTAATCTCCCATTGGAATAGCCTCTCACGTAAAGTGAAACAAGACACACACCTCGTTGCCTGTTTTGCTCGAGAACTCATCACACGAAAAGCTGATGCAGAAGCCTTTACCGTGCTAAAAGAAGCATTAAAAAAACAACCAGCCCCAGAGCTTTATCAACTACTGCCAGATCTAAATCTGCCAGATACCCACCCTGTCGTGGTCTTCTTAGAGGGAGTAGTGAAGAAAGAACCGGATAACGCCGCTGCCCATAGCGCATTAGCGCACTTCTATTTCCGTCAAGAGAAGTGGCAAGAAGCCCAGGATCACTTTGAGATCGCCTTAAAGCTTCGCTCTGACGTCTCTGACTATGCATTCCTAGCAGACACACTAGAGAAGCAAAATCTAACCAAAGCTGCTCACGAAGTCTCTCGTAAAGCTCTCACGCTAGTACACTCTCGTAAAGCTCTCACGCTAGTACAGAATGACTAACTAAAGGTGACCTAACGAAGCCGGCAGCTTACTGTCGGCTTTTTTATTGCCTGCTACTAACCCTTTAGTCCTTGGTCATCAAGATGTTTATCAAATTCATTGGCTCCCAAGTAGTGCCCGACTTCCTAGTAACTAACTATCGTTTCACTTTCACTCTTCTCTTTTGACTACTCTGATCCTGTCATTCCAGCAGAATCCAAAACAATTTTAAAAGATGCAGGAATACGTAACTTTAGCCTGTAGAAGTATGGTTTTAAGACGTAGCTAGATTTAGGCAATAGAGCACGCGCGTCGCTAGACTGAGTAAAACAAAAAGATACATCAGTGAAACAGTGGCTATTTGAGTATGCTTATTCCCGTAAAAGGGGCTAGAGAAGCAATGGTAGTGCTTTAAGAGAACGATAAGGCAATAGATGGTTCAACAGCATCTCCAACAACCTTATCGGGACAGCATGCAGTGATGAGGATGAACAGCTTTAGAGGCAACTGCACTTCTTAGCAAAAATCAAAACGTCACAACCAATACCGATACCAATATTACTTTGTCGAAAAGTAGATCGCATATGGAATTGATTTTTGACAAGCACAGATAGAGTAATAAAGATGTGCGGAAATGAAAAAAGCCTCGCTATTTCTAGCGAGGCTTCTTAATAGTGGCGGAGAGATAGGGATTTGAACCCTAGATACGCTATTAACGTATGCCGGTTTTCAAGACCGGTGCTTTCAACC
>NZ_JAWOVO010000029.1:0-50280 GCF_033339955.1 Vibrio sp. 1731
GGTGGCTACGACGGGATTCGAACCTGTGACCCCATCATTATGAGTGATGTGCTCTAACCAGCTGAGCTACGTAGCCAAAACCATATTTTTTGTTCTCAACGCTTTGTTGCCTTGTCGTTGGGAACGGCGCGCATTATGCGAAGTTGAGTGAGATCCGTCAACAGTTTTTTTTAATAAATTTCGGAAAAAACCTCGTTCGCTTCCTTTTTAAACAAAGAGGCGTGTTTATGATCTAAAACTGGAAATAAATTAGCTTGCAGTTGCGTAATTTATTTTTGTTCATTTACTTAAGGTATTAAAAAAGCCAGCTTAACAGCTGGCTTTTAGTGTAAATGAAGTGTTTAGAATTCATTCATTTAATTAAACATTGAAGCGGAAGTGTACAACATCGCCATCTTTTACGATGTAGTCTTTACCTTCTAGACGCCATTTACCTGCGTCTTTTGCGCCATTTTCACCATTGAATTGGATGAAATCGTCGTAACCGACTACTTCTGCACGAATAAAGCCTTTCTCGAAGTCAGTGTGGATCTTACCTGCCGCCTGAGGCGCAGTTGCACCAACAGGGATTGTCCAAGCACGTACTTCTTTAACACCTGCTGTGAAGTAGGTGTGTAGAGTCAGTAGTTCGTAACCAGAGCGAATTACACGGTTCAGGCCCGGCTCTTCGATCCCCATATCTGCTAGGAATTCTTCGCGATCTTCATCTTCTAGTTCAGATAGTTCAGATTCGATAGCTGCACATACAGGTACAACGACATTGTTTTCTTTTTCTGCGAACTCACGAACCGCATCTAGATATGGGTTATTTTCGAAGCCATCTTCGTTTACGTTTGCAATGTACATAGTTGGCTTCAGTGTTAGGAAGTTTAGGTAGCCGATTGCTGCTAACTCTTCTTTAGATAGCTCAACTGTGCGTGCCATGCCGCCTTCAGTTAGTACTGGTAACAGTTTTTCTAGTACGGTTAGTTCAAATTTTGCGTCTTTATCGCCGCCTTTTGCCTTCTTCGCGTTACGTTGAATCGCTCGCTCACAAGAATCAAGGTCAGCCATTGCAAGTTCAAGGTTGATCACTTCGATATCTTCGATAGGTGAAACTTTACCTGAAACATGAACAATGTTTTCGTTTTCAAAACAACGTACAACGTGGCCAATCGCGTCTGTTTCACGGATGTTAGCTAGGAATTTGTTACCTAAACCTTCACCACGTGATGCACCAGCAACAAGACCAGCGATGTCCACGAACTCCATCGTCGTTGGAAGAACTCTCTGTGGGTTAACGATCTTAGCTAGTGCGTCTAGACGTAGATCTGGCACAGGAACCACACCAGTGTTTGGTTCAATGGTACAGAACGGGAAGTTTGCTGCTTCGATACCCGCTTTAGTTAGTGCGTTGAACAGAGTTGATTTACCTACGTTAGGTAGACCAACGATGCCACATTTAAAACCCATGATAGTAACCTTATTCAGCTTTGAACGTGTGGAGGCGATTTTGTGCTTTAGATAGGCCATCCTTAATCAGGATATCTAGACAACGAACAGCCTCATCAGCTGCTGCATCTAAAAGCTCTTGCTCTTTAGCTGGCGCTTTACCTAATACAAAACCCGCCACTTTATCTTTGTGTCCCGGATGACCAATGCCAATACGAAGACGATAAAAATCTTTGTTATTGCCCAGTTTGCTAATGGTGTCACGCAGACCGTTGTGTCCACCGTGCCCCCCACCTTTTTTAAACTTAGCGACACCTGGCGGTAAGTCTAGCTCGTCATGAGCGACCATGATCTCTTCAGGTTTAATTTGATAAAATTTCGCAAGCGCTGCGATCGATTTACCTGATAGATTCATGAAGGTGGTTGGGATAAGCAAACGGAGATCCTGGCCATTGACCATAATGCGTCCTGTTAGACCAAAAAACTTTGGTTCGTTCTTCAGTGTAACGTTGTGAACGCGTGCTAATTCTTCTACAACCCAAGCGCCCGCATTGTGACGAGTTCTGGCGTATTCTGGTCCTGGGTTAGCAAGACCAACAAGAAGTTTGATTTGTTGACTCAAGGTTAGGATCTCTCTGGAATCTCAAAAAGCGCAGTATGATAGCACAGAAAACTCGCGGTGGGCGACCAAGGGATTTTCTAGTTATCAGTACAAATAAAAAAACACCCCAAAGAGGGGTGCTTTTTAAATCAGTGTAACTGAAATGTTCGTATTAGTTGAACATTGCAGAGATTGACTCTTCATTGCTGATACGACGAATCGCTTCAGCCAGCATGCGAGATAGGCTTAGTGTTGTCACTTTACCTGTTGCAGCCATCTCTTTAGACAGAGAGATAGAGTCAGTTACTATAACTTGGTCAAGAACTGAGTTCTTGATGTTATCCGCAGCGTTGCCTGAGAATACTGCGTGAGTAGCGTAAGCGAATACACGCTTAGCACCGCGCTCTTTTAGTGCTTCAGCTGCTTTACATAGTGTGCCACCTGTGTCGATCATGTCATCAACGATCACACAGTCACGACCTTCAACATCACCGATTAGGTTCATTACTTCAGAAACGTTTGCACGTGGACGACGCTTATCTACGATTGCGATGTCGATGTCGCCTAGTGCTTTTGCTGTTGCACGAGCACGAACAACGCCACCTAGGTCAGGAGATACCACTACAGGGTTATCTAGACCGCGAGCCTGCATATCTTCAAGTAGCACTGGCGTGCCGAAGATGTTGTCTACAGGTACATCGAAGAAGCCTTGAATTTGCTCTGCGTGTAGGTCGATAGTTAGAACGCGGTCAACACCAACGTTAGATAGGAAATCAGCAACAACTTTTGCAGTAATTGGCACACGCGCAGAACGTACACGACGGTCTTGGCGAGCGTAGCCGAAGTAAGGGATAACTGCAGTGATACGGCCTGCTGAAGCACGGCGCATTGCATCAATCATAACAACCAATTCCATTAGGTTGTCGTTAGTCGGTGCACAAGTGGATTGAATGATGAAAACATCGCTACCACGAACATTCTCATTGATTTGAACTGCAACTTCGCCATCAGAAAAGCGAGAAACAGATGCATCACCAAGAGAGATGTAAAGACGATCAGCAATACGTTGGGCTAGTTCAGGTGTTGCGTTACCAGCAAATAGCTTCATATCAGGCACGGTGGAAACCTCGGGTTTGCGTCCAGTTTAAATAGGTCGGTGTGAGGCTGATTGGTATTCAGCCAAAGTCTCTTTTAATGGCGAAATATTGCGCCCTTGAGCGACAAATGCCGAGACTTTATCAGAGAGTTGTGCAAGGATAGTTTCTGCTTCAGATTTGCTCGAAAATTCAGCAAAAACGCAAGATCCTGTCCCCGTCAATCTTGACGGCGCGTATTGTAGCAGCCAAGAAAGTTGCTTATCAACCTCTGGGTAGAGCATTCGTACAATTTTTTCGCAATCGTTTACGCTTGGCGTATTTAAAAGTGTTTCTAGATCTCGTTTTGGGGTGTTTCGCGTTAGATCTGGATGACAAAAAACGTCGACGGTTGCGATAGATACATTCGGTCTGACGACTAAATACCACTTTTCTTCGGGATAAGCAGGAGAGAGTTTTTCACCAACACCTTCAGCAAAAGCTGCAAATCCGCGCACAAATACGGGCACGTCTGCGCCTAGTTTTAAACCTATTTCAGCCAGTTCGTCGTCAGTTAGATTCAGTTGCCATAAGTAATTCAGTGCCACTAATGCTGTAGCTGCATTCGATGAGCCCCCACCAATGCCTCCACCCATAGGCAGCACTTTCTGTAGCTCAATATGCGCGCCAAAAGGGCAGTTTGAGTAAGCTTGAAGCGCGGTTGCTGCTTTCCAAATTAAATTGTCTTGAAGAGGCACACCTTCTATCTCTGGAGAAATCGTAATATCACCAGAATGGTTCGCTTGAATGGTGAGCTCATCGCCGTGATCGACGAATTGGAATAAGGTTTGTAACTCGTGGTAGCCATTCTCTGTACGGCCGTTGATATATAGAAAGAGATTCAATTTCGCTGGTGATGGCCAGCGTGTTGAAAGTTCAATCATTGGGTGATGTTCCATTTTGTGATCACTAGATTTATTTTGACATCAGCTGTGGTGAGTTTCAGCTTATTTGGCAGAGGGAGAGACTGTTCATGCCATTGAACGTCGCCATATCGTTGATAAGCGATACTCCAATCATTTAAACCAATTTGTTTGTTTAACGCTTGCAGTGTATTGGTTGGAGACAGTTGGAATTTGTCGGCATCGGTCGGTAGACCTAATAGCCAGTCAGGCATGTGATCGACGGGCATCATCAACCCTGTAAGACGGTAAATCAGCTGGTTAGCACTGCGAGAAGAAAGGACCTGATCATCGTAAGTTTCTACTGTGGCGCCTTGTGGGGTGATGGTGAGCTTTAATGCCGTTTGTCCGAGAATCGTTGTTAAACGCAACTGGCTTAGTGCTGAAGAATGTTTCCAGTAGAAGTTTAAATTTTGTCTTTGGTCTGGGCCAATATAACCAAGTTTCCCCGTTGCTTGAAAATCTTGGATGGTTTCGAGTCGCTGCTCATGAGCTTGCCATTCAACGCTGGTAACACTTTCAGGAACGGACGAACAACCAGCGAGCAGTAAGCTCGACAAGAAAAAAAGAATAAAGGAGCGTAACGTCATGTTTGATGGCTTATTAATCAGTTTCATCGGGAATCGCTCACAACTATAGCATTGAAAAGTCGCACTTAGGAAAACAAATCCGGCTTACCCTTTCAATAAATGCGTGCTTACAGTAAAATTCTGGACCTATTTTATAACCTATCCCAGAGATACCACGTTAGATGTCCTTGCTTGCTATTGGAATTAATCACAATACAGCGTCTGTCGACTTGCGAGAGAAGGTGGCGTTTGGTCCGGATAAACTCGGCCCTGCACTCGAGCAACTTAGAGAGCACGAAGCGGTTAACGGCAGTGTGATTGTTTCAACCTGTAACCGAACTGAGTTGTACTGCGATGTTAAGCAAGGAGCGCGAAACAAGTTGATCGATTGGCTTGCTCAATTTCATCAAGTGAGCCGCGAAGATTTAATGCCGAGTTTGTATGTTCATGAAGAACAAGCTGCAATAAAGCATTTGATGCGCGTATCGTGCGGTCTTGACTCTCTGGTGTTGGGTGAGCCTCAAATTTTAGGGCAGGTAAAGCAAGCATTTTCTGACTCGCGAGATCATCAAGCCGTCGATGCCTCGATTGATAAACTGTTTCAAAAGACGTTCTCAGTCGCCAAACGGGTGAGAACAGAGACAGATATTGGTGGTAATGCCGTGTCCGTGGCTTATGCGGCATGTACACTGGCAAAACATATTTTTGAGTCGTTATCAGATTCAACCGTGCTTTTAGTTGGTGCGGGTGAGACGATTGAATTGGTCGCGAAGCATTTAGCGTCCAACGGTTGCACAAAAATGATTGTCGCGAACCGCACTAAAGAGCGCGCGCAAGGCTTAGCGGACCAATTTGGCGCAGAAGTGATCAGTTTGAACGAAATTCCTGAACATTTGGCGAAAGCGGATATTGTGATTAGCTCAACGGCGAGCCCATTGCCTATTATTGGCAAAGGTATGGTCGAAACGGCTCTAAAGCAGCGCCGACATCAACCTATCTTGTTAGTCGATATTGCGGTGCCGCGAGATGTAGAGTCGGAAGTCGGTGAACTGAACGACGCATATCTGTATTCTGTTGATGACTTGCAATCTATCATCGACAGCAACATTGAGCAGCGTAAAGTCGAAGCGATTCAAGCTGAAGCGATTGTTAGTGAAGAAAGCGCTGCGTTTATGACATGGTTGCGTTCACTGCAAGCCGTCGATAGTATTCGCGACTATCGCAAATCAGCCAACGAAATTCGTGAAGAGTTACTGAGCAAAAGTTTGCAATCTTTAGCGGCAGGCGCAGATCCGGAGAAAGTGCTGCGCGAGCTGAGTAATAAACTCACCAACAAACTGATTCACGCTCCAACTCGCGCATTGCAAAGTGCAGCAGAGCAAGGCGAACCAGCAAAATTAACGATTATCCGCCAAACACTTGGCTTGGATGATCTATAACTCACGCTTTTTATTAAGAAAACGACACTATGAAAGCCTCTATTCTGACTAAGCTAGAAACGCTAGTAGAACGTTACGAAGAAGTTCAACATCTTCTTGGTGATCCTGATGTAATTGGAAATCAGGACAAATTCCGTGCTCTATCAAGAGAGTACTCTCAGCTAGAAGAAGTAACCAAGTGCTTCCAAGCTTATCAACAAGCACAAGAAGATCTTGTCGCCGCTGAAGAGATGGCAAACGAAGACGATGAAGAAATGCGTGAAATGGCGCAAGAAGAAATCAAAGAAGCGAAAGCGACGATTGAGCGTCTTACTGATGAGTTACAGATTCTTCTTCTGCCAAAAGATCCGAACGATGATCGTAACTGTTTCCTAGAAATTCGTGCAGGTGCGGGTGGCGACGAAGCGGGTATCTTCGCGGGTGATCTATTCCGTATGTACAGCAAGTACGCAGAAAAGCGTGGCTGGCGCATCGAAGTCATGTCTTCAAACGAGGCAGAGCACGGTGGTTACAAAGAGATGATCGCGAAAGTAAGCGGCGACGGTGCGTACGGCGTGTTGAAATTTGAGTCAGGCGGTCACCGTGTACAGCGTGTTCCAGCAACAGAGTCTCAAGGTCGTGTGCATACTTCTGCTTGTACAGTAGCAGTAATGGCGGAAATCCCTGAAGCGGATCTGCCAGAAATCAAAGCAGCAGACCTGAAAATCGATACGTTCCGTGCATCTGGCGCGGGTGGTCAGCACGTTAACACCACGGATTCTGCAATCCGTATTACCCACTTACCAACGGGTACGGTAGTAGAGTGTCAGGATGAGCGTTCACAGCACAAGAACAAAGCGAAAGCAATGGCGGTTCTTGCTGCTCGTATCGTTCAAGCGGAAGAAGAGCGTCGTGCCGCAGAAGTGTCTGATACACGTCGTAACCTTCTAGGTTCTGGTGACCGTAGTGACCGTATTCGTACATACAACTACCCACAAGGTCGTGTGTCTGATCACCGTATCAACCTGACCATCTATCGTTTGAACGAAGTGATGGAAGGTGACCTGCAGAGCTTGATTGATCCTGTGATTCAAGAGCACCAAGCAGACCAACTTGCGGCGCTCGCAGAGAACGGCTAATCGATGAGCCAAGTTCAATCGATTGAGCAAGCACTGAAAAGTGCGACGGCGAAACTGGCAGAAGGCGGCAAAGAGTCGCCTTCTCTCGATGCAGCTGTACTCCTTTGCCATGTCCTTGGCAAACCACGAACTTACCTGCTGACCTGGCCAGAAAAAGCGTTAGAAGCAGAGCAAAAATCTCAGTTTGATGCTCTACTTGAACGACGTTTAACTGGTGAACCCGTCGCTTATATTATTGGTGAGCGAGAGTTTTGGTCTTTACCGTTTAAAGTTTCTCCTTCTACCCTGATACCTAGACCGGATACAGAACGTTTGGTCGAGGTTGCACTCGATAAGACCTACGAGCAAACTGGGCCTATTTTAGATCTTGGAACGGGGACGGGGGCAATTGCTATCGCACTCGCATCTGAAATGCCAAAACGTCAAGTGATGGGCGTAGACCTTAAGCAAGAAGCGAAAGCACTTGCAGAGTACAATGCTGAGCAGCTAAACATCAAAAATGTGACCTTTGCTCAAGGCAGTTGGTTTGAGCCTATTACAGAAGGTACGAAGTTTGCTTTAATTGTCTCCAACCCGCCATATATTGATGAAAAAGATCCACATTTATCCCAAGGTGATGTGCGCTTTGAGCCAAAATCTGCATTAGTTGCTAAAGAGAATGGCTTAGCTGATATTCGTCATATCTCGGATCTTGCTCGTCAGCATCTTGAAGTGGGCGGTTGGCTGGCATTTGAACATGGTTATGATCAAGGTGAGGCGGTGCGTGAGATAATGCGTGGCTTTGGTTACCAACAGGTCGCTACGGAAAAAGATTATGGCGGTAACGATCGAGTAACGCTTGGTTGTCTGGCCAGTTAATCATGGAAGTCAGCAAACACTAACTAAAAAGAGAAGAAAAATGTACGTAGCTCTAAAACACATACACTTAGTGACGATCGCTCTCAGTGCGACGCTACTATCGATCCGATTCGTGTTAATGATGATGAACTCACCGAAGCGAAATAATCGCTTTTTGAAAGTGTTTCCCCACATCGTTGATACTGCATTGCTAGTGTCAGGTATCGCGCTTATTTTCATTACGGGTTTCATCCCGTTTACCGATGCCGCACCGTGGTTAACAAACAAAATCACCTGCGTACTGGCGTACATTGCGCTTGGATTCTTCTCATTGAAACTTGCGAAAAACAACCTACTGAAGATATTTGGCTTTTTCGGCGCATTAGGTTGGTTGGTCATGGCTGCAAACATTGCTGTGTCTAAGAGCCCTACGTTATTTGGATAGACGTCATGTTAGAGTTTTTTGACGAAGATTTTGACAATATACCGTTGGTGGAAGGTGCGCTTGAGCTAAACAAAGCGATTAACCCAGAAACCAAAGTACATTGGGCGAAACAAGAGTTAGAGCGTCTTTACAAAGATGCAGAAGCCACGCTTGTTCATGAAACCGATGAAGAGCAACGATTTGATGCATTCCTACGACTGTTTTTCCACGAGTGGGGATTCAAAGGCGACGAGCAGGAATACTTTATTTCGGACAACAGCTTCATCGATAAAGTGTTGGAGCGCAGAAAAGGTATTCCTGTGAGCTTAGGTTCGATTTTGTTATACCTAGGCAAAAAGCTGGGGTTCCCGTTGAAGGGAGTTACTTTCCCTACTCAGTTCCTGTTAAAAGTCGACTGGATGCATAAGAAGCCAGACTACATCAACCCATTTAATGGTGAGTATGTAGGTGAAAGGATTCTTCAAGCTTGGCTTATTGGCCAGGAAGGACCGCTAGCTCAGCTAAAGCCTGAACATTTTGAGGAAGCTGACAACCCAACAATTATTGGTCGCTGGTTGGCATTGATTAAAAGTGCGATGTTGCGTGAAGAGCATTATACGCTGGCATTACGTTGTACAAATCTTGCTCTAACGTTTGTGCCAGATGACCCATACGAAATTCGTGACCGTGGTTTTATTTTCCAACAGCTAGAGTGCCCTCAAGTAGCGGTATCAGATTTTCAGTACTTTATTGACCAATGCCCTGACGATCCGGCTTCCGAGCTACTAAAATCACAAGTTAATGTGATGAGTGAAACGCACGTCACACTTCACTAATTTTATCGATGTGCCGAACGGTGGCGTATCGTGGACAGAAAAAGAGAATCAAAATGGAACAGAAAATCGTTAATATCGGCGACATTCAGGTTGCTAACGACAAGCCATTCACCCTATTTGCAGGTATGAACGTTCTTGAGTCTCGTGATCTTGCGATGCAGATCTGTGAGCACTACGTAAAAGTAACGGAAAAACTTGGTATTCCTTACGTATTTAAGGCGTCGTTTGACAAAGCAAACCGCAGTTCTGTTCATTCATACCGTGGTCCAGGTCTGGAAGAAGGTATGAAAATCTTTCAGGAGCTGAAAGACACTTTTGGTGTAAAGATCATCACGGACGTTCACACTGAAGCGCAAGCTCAACCTGTCGCTGACGTGGTAGACGTTATTCAGCTTCCTGCATTCCTAGCTCGTCAAACTGACCTTGTTGAAGCTATGGCCAAAACAGGTGCGGTTATCAACGTGAAGAAACCTCAATTTATGAGCCCTGGTCAAGTGGGTAACATCGTTGAGAAGTTCGCAGAATGCGGTAACGACAAGATCATCCTATGTGAGCGCGGTTCTTGCCACGGTTACGATAACCTAGTTGTAGATATGCTTGGTTTTGGTGTGATGAAAAATGCTTCAAAAGGTAGCCCAATCATCTTTGACGTAACGCACTCACTACAAATGCGTGACCCATCAGGCGCAGCATCTGGCGGCCGTCGTGAGCAGACAGTTGAGCTTGCAAAAGCGGGTCTAGCGACAGGCATCGCAGGTCTATTTATCGAAGCGCACCCAAACCCAGACCAAGCGCGTTGTGATGGCCCATCTGCACTGCCTCTAGACAAGTTAGAGCCATTCTTAGCACAAATGAAATCGCTTGATGATCTGATCAAGAGCTTTGCAGATATCGATATCAAGTAAACGCCAGATGACTGGTGGTAACAAATACCATAGCCAACCGAGTGTTGGCTATTTTTTTATCTGAAAAGCCGTGAATTCTCAAACTTGTTACTGATGAATTTGTTATTGCCAAACAATGCATCATAATTATTAAATCAATGTGTTAGGGGGCACGTGGTTTTCAAATAGATCGAATGCTTAAAATGTGCTTCAGTAATCCCAATAAGAAAAAGGTAAATAAATGAATCAGCGTCTGATGATCAAAACTGTTTTGAGTGCCGCTATCTTGGCCTCGTTAGCTGGGTGTGCTACGCAACCTGCACCAGAATGGAATGCCGATACAACCTATAAATTGACCGTGTTGCACACTAACGATCATCATGGTCGCTTTTGGCAAAATCGATACGGTGAATATGGCATGGCGGCGCGTAAAACGTTAATCGATGATTTGCGCGAAGAAATACAGGCTGAGGGGGGCAGCGTGTTACTGCTTTCTGGTGGTGACATCAACACAGGAGTACCTGAGTCTGATTTACAAGATGCCGAGCCGGATTTTAAAGGCATGAGCAAAATTGGTTACGATGCGATGGCTCTAGGTAATCATGAGTTTGATAATCCATTGGACGTGCTATTCAAGCAGCAAGAGTGGGCAAACTTTCCGATGTTGTCTGCCAATATTTACGATAAAAATACTGGCAAGCGTTTATTCCAACCATACGCGATGTTTAACAAGCAGGGCATTAAAATTGCGGTCATTGGTCTTACAACCGAAGACACAGCGAAACTTGGCAACCCTGAATTCATTGAACAAATTGACTTCCGTGACCCAAAAGAAGAAGCCAAGAAGCTGATTGCAGAACTGAAAGAAACAGAGTATCCAGATCTGATTTTTGCTGTCACGCATATGGGACACTATGAAAATGGTAATAGAGGCATCAATGCTCCTGGCGATGTGGCGTTAGCTCGTTATTTGAATGACGGCGATCTCGACATGATCGTTGGAGGACACTCACAAGAACCTGTGTGCATGGAAGGTCCAAACGTTATCAAAAAGAACTTTAAACCAGGTGATGAATGTCAGCCCGATAAACAAAATGGTACCTTTATTGTTCAGGCACATGAGTGGGGGAAATATGTGGGACGCGCCGATTACGAGTTTCGTAATGGCGAACTCTCGATGGTGAGCTACGATCTAATCCCTGTAAACTTGAAAAAGAAAGTTAAAGTTGATGGTCAGTCGCAACGAGTCTTGATCCAAGAAGAGATTAAACAAGACGAAATGATGCTTGAGTTTCTTCGTCCTTATCAAGAAAAAGGTCAGGGCAAACTAAACGTGAAGATTGCAGAATCTAACGGTAAGCTTGAGGGTGACCGCAATGTGGTTCGTTACCAGCAAACAAACTTAGGCCGATTAATTGCAACGGCTCACATGGAACGTGCGAAAGCAGATTTCGCCGTAATGAATTCTGGTGGTGTTCGAGATTCGATTGCTGCGGGTGATATTACTTATAAAGACGTGCTCACTGTTCAGCCATTTGGCAATATGGTTTCTTACGTTGATATGACGGGTAAAGAGGTATTAGATTATCTAAATGTCGTTGCAACTAAGCCTGTTGACTCTGGTGCTTATGCACAGTTTGCCGGCATTGCGATGAGTATCAATAATGGTGAGGTAACCAATGTGTTTATTGGTAATAAGCAACTTCGCTTAGATGGTAATTACCGCTTTACCGTACCAAGCTATAATGCTGCTGGTGGAGATGGTTACCCTAAAATCGACGATCATCCAGGGTATGTAAATACAGGTTTTACCGATGCTGAGGTTTTGAAGGATTATTTAGAAACACATAGCCCTATTGATGTTAATGAGTATGCCCCTTCAGGTGAAATCACGTATTTAGTTGATACGGCGATTGATCAGTAACCCAACAGAGAAAAAGCGATTGACTCAAACTCGCTGATATCATTAACTAAAAGCGCAGATCCAATTCAATCTGCGCTTTTTGTTTTTATGAGGAGAATCTTGATGACTCCGGCCATTAATCTTGCGAAAAAGAAAAAAATTCCACACACGATTCATCAGTATGAGCATGACCCTAGAGCCGATAGTTATGGCTTGGAGGCTGCTGAAGTACTGGGGCAGGATCCGAAAACAGTATTTAAAACCTTGCTGTTCTGCTTGAACGGGGAGCCAAAGAACCTTGCGGTTGCGATTATCCCTGTTGACCAAAAGCTGAACCTAAAACTGGCGGCGAAAGCAGCGAAGGGCAAAAAGGCCGATATGGCTGATCCGGAAATCGCCCAAAAGACCACAGGTTATGTCGTTGGTGGAATTAGCCCACTAGGGCAGAAGAAAGCCTTACCTACTTTTTTGCACGAAAGCGCAGCAGAGCAAGACAAAATCTGTGTGAGTGCTGGTAAACGTGGTTTAGAAATTGAGTTAGCCCCGAGAGATTTGCTGAGCTTAACTCGTGGTCAGTTTGCACCTCTTTGTTTGTAAACTCATGACAAATAAAAAGGACGCTCATGAGCGTCCTTTTTTGATCTTGCCTGTCAGTGAAGCGTTACTTCTTCAGACTCAATGTACCACCAGTGCGTTTAGCTGGTTTGCTTGGTTTCGCGGCATTTGGGTTCATGTAATGCTGCTTAGGCTTACTCAGTGATTGAGGCTTGTTTGCTGAATGCGTATTGCTCGATGCATCTGGTTTACGGTGCGATTTACCATGCTCGCCTTGCGGTCTGCTGCGTTCACCTTGTGATTTCGCTTTGTAATGTTCTTTAGCTGGACGTCCGCCTTCATCATCACGCTGACGACGCTTTTGTTGACCTTTTTTCGAGTTTGGTGCATGACGGAATTCATCAGCATTGTTACCGCGGAAAGTTCGTGTCTTCTGGTTACGACGAGCAGTAGAATCTTGGTTTTCTTCACGGCTATCAAACAGCTTCGCGTCGGTCGCTTTACGAATGTTGCGACCTCTAGGGTCTGTTTTTGATGCTTCTTCTGTACCTACCGAGCCTTCACACATTGCTAGGATCTCTGCCACTTCTTCGTCACTTAGATAACGCCATTTCCCATTGGGAATACCATCAAGAGAGATATTCATGATGCGTACGCGACGCAGCTTGAAGACTTCATAGCCCAGCGCTTCACACATGCGACGGATCTGACGGTTAAGTCCTTGAGTGAGCACAATACGGAAAGAGAATTTAGTTTCTTTCGTTACCTTACAAGGTAGGGTGACTGTGTCGAGAATCTTAACGCCACTCGACATCTGTTTGAGAAACTCGCCTGTAATTGGCTTGTCCACGCGTACGACGTACTCTTTTTCGTGGCTGTTGCCTGCGCGAAGGATTTTGTTCACGATGTCGCCATCGTTGGTCAAAAAGATCAGACCATCAGAGGGTTTGTCTAAGCGGCCGATCGGAAAGATACGTTTTTGGTGGCCGATGAAATCAACGATGTTTCCAGGGACGTCTCTCTCAGTTGTACAGGTGATGCCTGTTGGTTTATTGAGAGCGATATAAATCGGCTTCTCTTTTGCTGCCACTGGCTTACCATCCACACAAACATCATCACCAGGTAGCACTTTTGTCCCCATTTCAGGTTTGTTGCCATTAATGGTGACACGGCCTTGCTCAATCAGTCTGTCTGCTTCACGGCGTGAGCAAAACCCCGTTTCACTGATGAATTTATTTAATCGTTTAGCGTTGTCTTGTGACATTTTTGTCTCCTAACGTTTCACAACGGCGAATGAAGCTCCCTTCCTTTAAGGGGAAGGAAGAATAAGGGCGGGCATTCTAGCATTAGGGTGAAATTTAGCCTAACCGTTTTTGGTGACGTTCGCGGGTTTCTAATTTCTTTTCCGCACTTTTTCTAAGTAGGACGTAAACGGCTCCAGTTCCACCGTGAAAGCGTTGCGCACTATGGACGCATTGGACTTCCTTTATTTGTCGTAGCCAACTGCTAACAAAGCTTTTCATCATTGCAGGTGGATTTGAGCGTTCTCCTCGACCATGGACGATAACGACCGTTCTAATGTCCATTGATAGGCATTGCTTTAAAAACGTCACGACTTCATCACGTGCTTCTTTCAATGTTTTACGGTGCAAATCCAAGCGAGCTTGGATTGGATACTTACCAAGGCGAAGTTTGCGGTAAACCCCGTCCTGTACACCATCACGTTTGAACTCAACAAAGTCCTCTGGCTTGAGCATTTCAGCGTGATCAAGTGATAGGTATTCTGGGTCATCTTCCGTTAACCAGATTGCTGCTTCGCGTTTTGCGAGCTGTGCTTCTGTTACTTGGTGTACTTTTTTGTGTTCGGTGGTGTCTTGAGTGATTGGCTTTACATCGCCCATCATCTGTTGAAATAGATCAAAATCGTCGTCGTGAGACATAGCAGTAATCTCATTAAGAACAGGGAAGAATAATAGGATTATATCAATGAGTGGTGCATTGAGATCAAATAAAAAACCGGAGTAGGCAAGTAACCGACTCCGGTGCAAAGCGTTTCTAGAGCTAAGCGAGATCTAGTGAGGAGATTTGTCGTTCATGATCTTGTATATGAAGAAACCGCCGTAAAATAACATCAGACCAATTGCCCCAAAAATTACTATCATTGACGATAGACCCACTGCATTACCAAATAGGAGATCAAGCCAAAAGTCCATACGTTTCCTCCAAGATGTTCCCGACAGGAATAAACTAAATGGCGGTGTCTTGTTGCACACTGATCTGGATCAATTATGTTGCTAAGGTTAATAAACTGTATTTTGTTGTGAGTTATCAGTCACATTTTACGTGCTAGTGTTCAGTTATTCATCAAACGAATTAAGACCTAAGGTTTTTTTGTAAAAAGCACTTGCGCCACAGTTCAGAATCCGTAATATATGCATTCGTTGACGGGGACAATTCCTCAGTTAAACATCTCGGTGAATAGCGCAGCTTGGTAGCGCATCTGGTTTGGGACCAGAGGGTCGGGGGTTCGAATCCCTCTTCACCGACCACTTTCAGAAAGCCTGCTCAATGAGCAGGCTTTCGTCGTTTTTAGTGCTAGTAATTTTAGACTTCAATAGTATCGAACCAAATGGGGTTCGCTTGAAGTTAGAACATGGCTCTTCACCGACACGTATTGAGAGGAAGGCTCTACAGAAATGTAGGGCCTTTTCATTTTTTAGAGCGAGTAAATTTATTACTTGATGTCACACGAGATAGTATTGATAGGAGTTTCAGAAGTAGTGAAACAGACATAAGCGGTCTTTGGGTGATTTGGCCCAATCTTGACGTAACCCGCTTTTAAATCGTCTTCATCAAACGTTACTGAGTGAGATTTGCTTGTATTTCCATCATAGTAAACCGCTTCAAAGCCTTGGTTCATCATATGTGCAACGCGATTTCGAGTGTGGGCTGTTGAAAACGTGATGTTCGCGCAACGCATCATTGGTTTTTCGGTAATAAGAAATTGACCACTCTCTTTATCTAAAACACCGCCTTTTACTTCCGGAGTTATATCAATAGCTTGAAAAGATTCTACGTTGCATGGCGGTTTAGCATAAGACAACGAAGAAGTGAGCATAATTCCAATCGTGTATAGGAATAAATATTTAAATTTCATATGAGTTGTTTTGTATCCACTTAGCTTAACGGCGTTTTATAAGAAAGTTTGAATGAATTTTAAATGGTTGTATTTAAATAATTATATTTAAATGGCATTTTTCAAACAATCACTAGATATCACAATTTGCTTGGCGCGTCTTACCCAGTGGTTTGATGTTAAATCCCCGATTTTTAAGCAGTTCAATCAGGTTATCTTTACCTACTAAATGCAAGCCACCAACAACAACGGTGTAACGACCCGATTGCTGAGGTAGAACACTGCCAGTGTCGAGTTTTTTAGCCCAATCTCGATTACGCTCGTATAAAAAGGCTTGGTTAAACTCTTCTGTTGTATGATCGGTCAAAGAGGCTTCGACCAACATGCTACCATCACCACTCTTCCAACTCTCTATCAAGCATTGAACCAACTCTTCTCCGCCATCATATTCTTCAATTGATGAGAGAAGTATCTCTTTACCGCCTTCTGATTGACCTGCGATTAAATCGATTTGGAATTGCACGGACTCTAGTGGAATGACCGGGATTTGCTTTTTATCAGCGAGTCCTATTAAGTGCATGTCGACCCCTTTATCAGAGACATACCCCAGTTTGTTGACTAAAGCGAGTTGGATGGTGAATGCGGCCATCCAAGGTGGGGAATTTAGGAGTTGAGTTTCTGGCAAACCTAAATCTTGGGCAATTTCAATTAAGTGGCGACGTTGAGCTCTGTCTAAAACATCTTTAGAAAGAATGGTTGTTTGTGGGTAAACCAAGCCTTCAGAATTCCTGACGTCTGCTTCAATAATCAACCCTGTGCTTTGGCTTAAATGCTGGATGACCGTTCTAGGGAGTGGGTACATCGTTTTATCCCCCACATGTACCGAGCCAATAATCATAAGTTCGGTTTCCCCTTTTTTTGCTAACCAATGCTGTGGCTCTGCATAAGATGAAAAAGGAGTCAAAGTAACAAGTAGAGATGATATGAGCGTCAAGAGACGAAACATAGAATGGTCCTCAGATAAGATACCTTTAAACTTTATACGCAAAATAGCGTGAGGTTAAGTGCAATTTCTCCAGTGGGGTATTCGACAAAATCGTCATTTCTAAAAATATTGACGAGTTTTGACGACGAATAAATGAGAGTCACTTCACGAAAGGTAAATAGGTAATTCGCTTACTAATGGCTCACAAAATAATTAGGCGTGATCCAAATCTTACAAAATCAGTCGTAACTCATGAATATAAGTGACCTAGATCGCAGCAAACTCGTCAAAACAAGTTGTTCGATTTTGACGTGTATTGTAACTCCATGAAAATTAGGTTTTTATTATTTTTTCTGAGTGTCATTTTTTGAACTGGATCACTTCCTATTTCTATTTATTTTACGCTTAGAAATAACAGGTTGTATGTTGAATGTAACGGTTAGGCACCTCGCATTTGAGGGGCCGAGATTTTTATCATTGTCGTTTTGAACCACTGACTTTTTTGGGGAAGTAAGATGTTTAAACCTAGTCTGATTGCTGTTTCTGTTATCACTACATTAGCAGGTTGCTCTGCGCTGCAAAGCTCTGAACAACAAGTTGTAAATTCGTTGGCTAATAATCTTGATATTCAATACCAAGTGTTGACTAACCACGGTGCAAACGAAGGTCTTGCTTGTCAGGACTTAGGGGCTGAGTGGGCGTCTTGTAACAAGGTAAACATGACGCTGGTTAACCAAGGTGAAGCGGTTGACTCAAAAGATTGGGCTATTTACTTCCATAGCATTCGTCTGATTCTGGATGTTGAAAACGAACAGTTTAAAATCTCTCGCGTAACGGGTGATCTACACAAACTAGAACCAACAGATAAGTTTGATGGTTTTGCTGCGGGTGAAGAGGTTGTGCTTCCTCTTGTTGCTGAATACTGGCAGCTATTTGAAACTGACTTCATGCCAGGCGCTTTCGTTGCTGCACCAAATGCAGAGCCTAAGATGATCGCTTCTCTTAACACAGAAGACGTTGCATCTTTCGTGACTGGCCTTGAGGGTAACAACCTAAAACGTACGCCAGATGACAACAACGTATTTGCGAGCGCTGTGTCTCGTTTCGAGAAGAACGAAGATCTAGCAAAACAAGACGTATCAACCACGTTACTACCAACGCCAATGTCTGTTGAAGCAGGTAAAGGTACGGTAGATATCGCGGCGGGTATTGCGCTGCCTAAAGACGCATTCGATGCGGCTCAATACGCAGCAATTCAAGGTCGTGCAGAAGTGGTAGATGTGGATGTTCGTGGTGATCTTCCTGTAAGCATCACTGTTGTTCCTGCAGACTTCACCGGTGAATTGGCAAAATCTGGTGCTTACGAAATGAGCATCAAAGGCGACGGTATTGCGATTAAAGCGTTTGACCAAGCAGGTGCTTTCTACGCAGTACAATCTATCTTTGGCCTGGTAGATAGCCAAAATGCTGATTCTCTACCACAACTGTCTATTAAAGATGCGCCGCGTTTTGATTACCGTGGTGTGATGGTGGACGTGGCTCGTAACTTCCACTCTAAAGACGCGATTCTTGCAACGCTTGACCAAATGGCCGCGTACAAGATGAACAAACTACACCTTCACCTAACGGATGATGAAGGCTGGCGTTTAGAAATCCCGGGTCTGCCAGAGCTGACTGAAGTGGGTGCTAACCGTTGTTTCGATTTGGAAGAGAAAAGCTGTTTACTGCCTCAGCTTGGCTCAGGTGCAACGACAGACAACTTTGGTTCTGGCTTCTTCAGCAAAGCAGACTACGTGGACATCTTGAAGTACGCGAAAGCGCGTAACATCGAAGTGATTCCTGAAATCGATATGCCAGCACACGCTCGTGCAGCAGTGGTATCAATGGAAGCACGTTACGACCGTCTAATGGAAGAAGGTAAAGAAGCAGAAGCGAACGAGTACCGCCTGATGGATCCTCAAGATACATCGAACGTAACGACGGTTCAGTTCTACAACAAGCAAAGCTTCATCAACCCATGTATGGAATCTTCAACTCGCTTTGTTGATAAAGTGATTTCAGAAGTAGCAGCAATGCACCAAGAAGCGGGCACGCCGCTAACAACATGGCACTTTGGTGGTGACGAAGCGAAGAACATCAAGCTAGGCGCTGGTCTGCAAGACATCAACGCAGAAGACAAAGTAAGCTGGAAGGGTAACATTGATTTGTCTAAGCAAGACAAGCCATTCGCACAGTCACCACAATGTCAGACGTTAATTGCAGACGGTACGGTAAGCGATTTTGCTCATCTACCAAGCCACTTTGCAGAAGAAGTGTCGAAGATGGTGGCAGAGAAAGGCATTCCAAACTTCCAAGCTTGGCAAGATGGCCTTAAGTACAGTGAAGGTGAGAAAGCGTTCGCAACAGAAAACACGCGTGTTAACTTCTGGGACGTTCTTTACTGGGGTGGCACATCATCAGTGTACGAATGGTCTAAGAAAGGTTACGACGTTATCGTTTCTAACCCAGACTACGTATACATGGACATGCCGTACGAAGTTGACCCGAAAGAGCGTGGTTACTACTGGGCGACGCGTGCAACAGATACTCGTAAGATGTTTGGTTTTGCACCAGAGAACATGCCTCAGAACGCAGAAACCTCTGTAGACCGCGATGGTAACGGCTTCACTGGTAAAAGTGAAATCAAAGCGAAACCTTTCTATGGTCTATCAGCACAGCTGTGGTCTGAGACAGTACGTAACGACGAGCAATACGAGTACATGGTATTCCCTCGCGTACTGGCAGCCGCTGAACGTGCATGGCACCGTGCTGATTGGGAAAACGACTACAAAGTGGGTGTTGAATACTCGCAAAACTCTAACCTAGTAAACAAAGCTGCGCTAAACCAAGACTACAACCGCTTTGCGAACGTACTTGGCCAACGCGAACTGGCTAAGCTAGAAAAAGCGGGTATCGACTACCGCCTACCTGTACCAGGCGCGAAAGTTGAAGAGGGTAAACTGGCAATGAACGTTCAGTTCCCGGGTGTGAAGCTTCAATACTCTCTAGACGGCAAGAACTGGCTAACTTACGCAGATAGTGCTCGTCCAAATGTGAAAGGTGAAGTGTTTATCCGTTCCGTGTCAGCAACCGGTGAGAAAGCAAGTCGAGTGACCAGCGTGAAATAACTCAATTCTTGTAAGTTAATTTTTTGGCAAAGCCTCAACATCATGTTGGGGCTTTCTTTATTTTTTGAGGAAATTAAGCGTGATCGATGTCTAATTATTTTTCATTGATAAATAAGTTTTTGGTTGCAATGGTCAAGGTTATTGTGAACTGGATCGACTTAATCTGCTAAATATCAATAAACAACCTGTTTATGATCACACTTCTATTTTTTGAATAATTTTATAAAAATACGATAAGTGCCTGTATTTCCCATGTTTTTATCAGGGTTGTTGAGCTTCGGTTTGAACAAGATCACTTTTTAAAATGTTTTATTTTCCATCGCGAATTAATTAAAACAATATTGCGAACGCCAAGGAGGCACATTCCAAAGTTTGCGATAAAAGGGAAGAGATGCCCTCTAAAACTATCGCATAACGTGAATAAATAAAGGCAGTAATTATGAAAAACATTTTTGCACTGAGTGCTCTTTCTCTCGCTTTCGCTTCTAGCGCTTTTGCTGGTTCTTCTTACGTAACAGGTAATGTTCAATTCCACGATGATGGTCGAATTCATGGTTCGGACGTTACGTCTACACTGGAAGCTGGTCATACTTTTGATAACCAATTCGGCGGCTTTACGGTTTACACCGAATTTGATGGTATTCAGTTGGGTAAACTGGAAACAGAAAACGGTGGCGCAGGTAACACAACACCAGCAATCACTGTGGGTGGTGAGCAGTCATTTAATATTACCGATCATTTATGGGTTGCCGCGGGTTACCAACACCTGTTCTCTGCTGGCGAGAATGTACAGTACCGTCCATTGGTTAAGATCGGTTACAACTTCGATAACGGCATCTCCTTAAGTAACCGTACTCGTGCGCACATTGATGCGACAGACGCAGATGCGGATACAGATTACCGCATGGACAACCGCATCGGTTACGTGATGAATGAGGATGTGACGCTAAGCTACAACAACGTCTACATGATTGAAGCGGAAACCATGGACCACGAGCTTCGTGCAACGTGGACTCGTAAAGGTGTTCAACCTTACTTTGAGTTCCGTAGTCAAGCACACGGTGCAGAAAACGCGAGTGGTGACAGCCTAGTGAATAACGCTTTTGTATTTGGTGCCTCTTACGGCTTCTAATTTTATATTTGTCTTAACTGTCCATTAAGAAAAAGCCCAGCGGTTTATCTCGCTGGGCTTTGTTTTTATTGGTCGTTGCCTTCGTGGTGGCTATATTCGAACACTTGGCCTTTTTCGTTAAAGGCGTAAACGGTGTAGCTGTCTTTTTTGTCGCCATATTCCATACCAGGGGAGCCCATTGGCATGCCCGGTACTGATAGGCCTTTTGCGTTACGTGGTGGATTTTTCAAAAACGCTTTAATGTCTTCGGCTGGAATGTGACCTTCGAACAGATAGCCGTTGATCTCTGCCGTGTGGCAAGAGTAAAGCTGTTCGTTCTTGATGCCTAGATCGCGTTTGATGGCGTTCATGTCATCGTGCAATTTTTCTTCGACCGTAAAGCCGTTCTCTTCCATGTGTTTTGTCCATTCTCCACAACAGCCACAGTATGGCGATTTATGGTTAATGACATCGGCTGCCAATACGTTGGCGGACACGGTCGCAAGCATTGCAAAGGTCAATAGTTTCAACTTCATAATACCCTCAAAAAGAAGTGGTTATTTTACTGAAAACAGTCGTAGTCGATTTGCATTACTAACGACAGTAATTGAAGACAGTGCCATTGCCGCTCCTGCGACAACAGGACTGAGCAAAAATCCAAACGCTGGATAAAGCACACCAGCGGCAACTGGAATACCCAACGAGTTGTAAACAAAGGCTCCAAATAGGTTTTGCTTCATGTTCTTAAGTGTAGCGCGAGAGAGTTCAATCGCATGTACTACCGCCATTGGTGACGTGTTCAGGATGGTCATTTGCGAACTTTCAATGGCGACATCACTGCCGCTACCCATAGCAATACCGAGGTTGGATAACGCGAGAGCAGGGGCGTCGTTAATGCCATCCCCCACCATTGCCACGACATGTCCTTGAGATTGAAGTTGCTCAATGTGCTGAGCTTTCTCATCTGGCATTACTTGGGCAATCACTTCATCAATACCAAGTTCTTGGCCGATAGCATTGGCAACGTGTTGGTTATCGCCCGTCAGCATTACCGTTTTGATGCCTTGCGATTTTAATGCAGAGAGCGCTTGTTTCGCATCTGATTTGATCGGGTCGGCAATGGCGATCAGACCGATCAGTTCGCCGTTCAATGCCACAGCTACCGGAGTCCACGCATTTTTTGCGCATTCATCGATGGCAGATTTTAGTGCGCTAGTCTCGACGTTCTCTGCTTGCATAAATTGAAGCGAACCAATGAGCAGCGGTTTATCTTGATACGTCGCCAAAATGCCGCGCCCGCGAACGTTCTCAAACTTGTCTAATGAGACATCCTTTGCGTCGTGTCGTTTGGCGTAATCACATACCGCTTTTGCCAGTGGGTGCTCAGACTGACGCTCTGCTGCATACGCTAAAGCCAATAGATCTTCTTGGCTGGTGGCGTGAGTAAACACTTGCTGAACGCTAGGTTTACCTTGGGTAAGCGTGCCAGTTTTGTCGAATACAATCGTGTCGACTTTGCTTGCCAATTGAAGGGCGTCGGCGTCTTTGATCAGAATGCCGAGCTCTGCGGCTTTACCCACTCCCACCGTGACAGAAAGTGGGGTTGCTAAGCCTAGAGCGCAAGGGCAGGCGATGATCAGGACGGTTGTGGTGACCACCAGCATATAACTCGCTTTTGGCTCTGGGCCAACGGCAAACCAAACGAGTGCGGCCAGTATTGCTATGCCAACAACGACAGGGACAAACACCGATGAAATCTGGTCTGCCAGTTTCGCGATGGCTGGCTTACTGCTTTGCGCTGTGCGCACCATGCGGATGATACGAGCCAGCATGGTATTTGCGCCAATGCCCGTTGCCTCAATGACTAATCCACCATCGGTATTTAATGTCCCAGCAGACACTTGAGCCTCTTGCGCTTTTAACACTGGTACTGGTTCACCAGTGAGCATCGACTCATCAATGTATGATTCACCTTGAATCACAACACCATCAACAGGCACTTTCTCGCCTGGTTTGATACGCAGTTTCATGCCTAGCGTGATTTGCTCAACCGCGATTTGTTGATCGCCTTGTTCCGTGATTACCGTAGCTTGCTGAGGTTGCAGGTTAATCAGAGCTTGCAATGAGCGTGTTGTGTTTGCTTTGGCTTTTGCTTCTATATAGTGACCAAGAGAAATTAAGCCGATGATCATTGCACTCGCTTCAAAGTACACGTGGCGTGAAGCAAGAGGGAACCAGTCTGGGAAAATCACCACAAGCATCGAATAGAACCACGCTGCGCCAGTACCGAGCGCGACTAACGTGTCCATGGTGGCGCGCTTGTGAGTAGCTGCTAACCAAGCGTTACTGAAGAAGTGTTTCCCCGCTGTGGCAAGAAGGAGTAAACATACGATACCGATCGCGCCCCAAGCTAATTGGTCGTTGGTGTTGCGAATCATCATATTGCCGCCAGCAACGCCCCAAATCATTAAAGGGGCACCGACGACAAGGCCAGCAATAGCATCCAGTTTGAAGCGTTTTTGCTGCTGACGTTGTTGCTGAGCTTGCTTTTCTTGCTGGGTTGCGGCGCCTTGTAGGATCTCTGCTTGGTAACCGGCTTGTTTTACCGATTCAACAATTGCGTTAAGGAGGTCATCAGAGTCTTGGCTTGCGAATATTAGTGCGCTTTGTTCTG
Organism: Vibrio sp. 1731; assembly: GCF_033339955.1. Lineage (NCBI taxonomy): Bacteria > Pseudomonadati > Pseudomonadota > Gammaproteobacteria > Vibrionales > Vibrionaceae > Vibrio > Vibrio sp. 1731. Next base: position 23,706 of record NZ_JAWOVO010000029.1, read on the forward strand.
CAAGGTTGACCTGTGCTTTCTCAACGCCTTCTACGTTAGTAAGTGCTTTCTCTACTGAAGATACGCAACTCGCACACGTCATGCCTTGAATCAGCATTTGCAATTGAATACTCGCTGGTGGCACCTGCGTATCTTTAATATTGCTTTGCTTTTCTACCTGTTCGGTCTCTGGTGAGCTTTCGTTCTCTACTTCAACAGAATCAAGGTTGGCGGTATAGCCGAGTGTTGCTATTAAGTCGATCACTTGTTGCTCGGAGAGGAGGGTACGAATCTCTAAGTGCGTTGTTGAAGCCTCAAAAGAAATAACGTCTTGATTAGATTCTAATAAAGATGAAAGTTTTTTGACGCAACCGCCACAGCTTAAGCCTGAAAGGTTTAGTTCGTAGTGATTTCCTGCTTGGTAACCAAGAGATTCAATCGACGAGACGAGCTCTTTAAGAGAAGACTCGGTTTTGACCTCTACTTGCGTCGGGGACAAATTGAGGATCTCCACATCGTGATTCGCATGTAAAGCATTCTCAACTTTTCTCGCACAGCCCATGCAGTTGAGCCCTGATAAAGGTATAACTAACTGATACATAATCTGCACCTCAATAGTAGTGATGCTATGAGCTTAAACCTTCCTGCAAGGGTAAGGTCAATACCCATTTGCTACTCACAACAATTTCGTCAAAATCTCTCGAATCCCACAAGTGCACGGTCATTTTACTTGCGAGTGATCTCAAGGTTTTTTCTCTTTGAATATAAAGTTCCGTTAAAACACCTAAAAGATGAATGAAGTCGCTCACGTTTTTTAGATGCTCTCAATGTCAGTTCAGTGTCAAAACGTACTTTTAACGTTTTTTATTTTTTATATTTGATTTTAACTAATTGTTTTTTATTGATTTATTTTATTTTTGATCTTCTCATTTTGAAGCCGCTCAGATTGCTGTAGGGAAAGTTTTTTAGTGCGAAAAAAGTTTGTCATATTTGCCCCGTCCAAACACTGTTTCAAGTTCCTGCCATGTCCTAGTTAGTGAATTTGAAAATGGAAAAAACTAAAAATATAGGGGTTTATAATGTCTTACCTAAAGAAAAGCCTACTTGCCACGGCAATTACCGGCATGATGTTCAGTGGTGTTGCATTTGCTGATGGTGCAAACAGTGACGCAGCAAAAGAGTTTCTAACCAAAGATTCATTTTCTTATGAAGTTTACGGGATCATCGCGATGCAGGCCGCGTACCGCGATTACGATTCTGGCAGCAAAGCAACGGACGATGACTTGGGTGGCATGCAGCTAAACAACGAATCTCGTATCGGTTTCCGTGGTAAGAAACAATTTGCTAACTTCGACCCTACTTTTATTTGGCAAATCGAAGGCGGTTATGTAGACCCTAGCTTTGGTGGCGAGGGCGCAGGTCTTGGTGAACGTGACACATTCGTCGGTTTTGAAAGTGCATCTTGGGGGCAAATTCGCCTGGGTCGCGTTTTGACACCTATGTACGAATTGGTTGACTGGCCAGCATCTAACCCTGGCCTGGGCGATGTATACGACTGGGGTGGTGCTATTGGTGGCGCCAAGTACCAAGACCGTCAATCAAACACTATCCGCTGGGACTCTCCAATGTTTGCTGACAAATTCTCCCTAGATATCGCAGCTGGTGCAGGTGATAAAGCAGGTCTAGGTGAAGGGGATGACTACTGGGGTGGTATCGCTGCACACTACAAAATTGGTCCTATCCAGTTAGATGCGGCATATGAAGGTAACCGTAATATCAAGATGGAAAGCCAAACGTGGGAAAACAACACGTACTTGGTAGGGGCACAAGGCTGGTTTGATAACGGAATCTCTTTCTTCGCGCAATACAAATACATGGAGGCGGACGCAAGCAATGGTGTGAGTGAAAAGCAAGATGCAATGTCTGCCGCTATCATGTACACCACGGGTGATTGGCAATACAAACTGGCTTACGCCGCTAACTTTGATCTAGAGCGTGATGGTAAGAAAATTAACGATACAGCGGACGATGTGTTATCAGCACAAGTTATGTATTTCGTAGACCCATCGGCAGTGCTGTACGTGCGTGCTCGTACTCTAGATTTTGGAGACGGTGCGTCTCAATTAGATAAACCAACAGAAGCACGTTGGAAGTCTGCTGACTACGACGAGTTCTCTGTAGGTGTTGAATACTACTTCTAATTAAAGAAGCAGCTAAAAGGGCGGAAACGCCCTTTTTATCTTGATACTTATTCAAATAAGCCTTTGAAATGACTGGCCTGTAAATTTTAGAGGCTTATCTAAATTGGTATAAAGTGAGAAACCATGATGAAAAAAACAACGACACTTCTCGGACTTTGCGCAATGCTTTCAGCGCCAGCTTTTGCTGCTCAACTCACTCTGCAATCTGAATTAGTTCCTCGCGTTCTCAACGGCGAGTTCGTCTACCCTGAGTGGATATCCAAGAACAACAGCATCGAGTTAAAGGATGGGGAAAACCAATTGGCGGTAACGGTTGGACAAATCGTATTTGAAGATGGAAAGCGCCGTAAATTCGATTCGCAGCCGCTGGTATTAGAGTTTGATGCAGAAAAAGACACCGAGCTTTCTCTGACTTATCAAACATTCCGTACTATTGAAGAGGCGAGAGCCTTCGAACTCGATCCTAAAGTGGTATTGAAAGACAAAAACGGAAAAGAAGTGGCATTCTCTATGGTTCAACTTCGTAAAGGTGGTTTGCAAGGTTTTCGTGATTACGAACGAGAAGTTGCCGACTATAATAACGCAATGAATAAAGAATCGACTAAGGCAAGCATTGCGTCTTCTCCAGCGGAAACCAAAACAATCAAAGCATCGTTTAATGAATTGAGCCGTGAAGAGCAGCAAGAATTTATGCAATGGGCAATGCGTAACCTGAAGTAATTTCGTCTCGTGCTTTAACAGTAAATAGCAGGGCTGTGCCTTTTTGGTTCTGCCCTGTTTTTATTTCTGTTGTCAAACCGATTGTAGAATTGACTTACGGTGGTAAAATGTCGCCACTTTTATCCTTGACATTACAACGAGAGATCTCTCGTTGCTCATTACCCCTAAGGAACTCAAATGACGGTTAAAACTCGTTTTGCTCCTAGCCCAACTGGCTATCTACACGTTGGTGGTGCGCGTACTGCACTTTACTCTTGGCTATACGCTAAAAACCAAGGTGGTGAATTCGTTCTACGTATCGAAGATACAGACCTTGAGCGTAACTCTCAGGAAGCGGTTGATGCAATTCTTGAAGGCATGGAATGGCTAGGCTTGGAGTGGGATGAAGGTCCTTACTACCAAACTCAACGTTTTGACCGTTACAACGAAATGGTTGATAAGCTTCTTGCTGAAGACAAAGCTTACAAATGTTACGCGTCTAAAGAGCTGCTAGATGAAATCCGTGCAGAGCAAGAAGCAAATAAAGAAATGCCTCGCTACGATGCTAACCATCCAAAAATCAAAGCAGCAAACGAAGCGGCAAAAGATGGCGATCCATGTGTTATCCGTTTCCGTAACCCGAAAGAAGGCAGCGTAGTATTTGATGATCAAATCCGTGGTCGCATTGAAATCCGCAACGATCAAATGGATGACCTAATCATTCGTCGTACAGACGGTTCACCTACTTACAACTTCTGTGTAGTAGTGGATGACTGGGACATGGGTATCACTCACGTTGTTCGTGGCGAAGACCACATCAACAACACGCCTCGTCAAATCAACATCTACGAAGCACTAGGTGCGCCAGTACCTACATTTGCACACTGTGCAATGATCCTGGGTGATGACGGCGCGAAACTGTCTAAACGTCACGGCGCTGTATCAGTCATGCAATACCGCGATATGGGCTACCTGCCTGCGGCACTAAACAACTACCTAGTGCGCCTTGGTTGGTCTCATGGGGACCAAGAAATCTTCTCTCAAGAAGAGATGATCAATCTATTTAGCCTAAACGCAGTATCTAAGTCAGCGTCTGCTTTTAACACTGACAAACTGCAATGGTTGAACAACCACTACATCAAGAACTCAGATCCTGCGTACGTTGCTGAGCATCTACAATGGCATCTAGATCAACAAAAACTAGACGTAACGAATGGTCCTGCTATCACTGACGTGATCAAGCTGGTGGGTGAGCGTTGCAACACACTAGTTGAGCTAGCTGAGCAAATCCGTTACTTCTATGAAGATTTCTCTGAGTTTGAAGCGGGCGCAGCGAAGAAACACCTACGTGGCGTGGCTAAAGAGCCTCTAGAACTTGCATTAGCGAAAGTGGAAGCACTAACTGAGTGGACGACAGCGAACATCAAAGATGGCGTTATCGCAGCAGTATGTGAAGAGTTGGAAATCGGCATGGGCAAAATCGGTATGCCATTACGTGTTGCTGTAACAGGCGGGGGTCAGTCTCCTTCTGTCGATGCAGTAATGGAGCTGGTTGGAAAAGAGCGTTGTATTGCTCGCATTAAGATGGCGCTTGAGTTCATTGCTGAGCGTGAAGCAAACGCATAATTGCTTTGAACTGAACGTTCTTTTGAATAAATAGTCACAAAGCCGCGGTGAGCAACCGCGGCTTTTTTGTATCTTCAATTTAGATAACGAGAAACTTTCTCTCATATTGGTGAATGAAGAGATGGTTTCACCTGTAATTTACCTCAATATGGATAAGATTTTTTAATCCAAATATCGTTGGCATGAATAAAAAACGAGCGATTATATATCAAATATCTGATTGATTTTTATCCATGTTCCTTAAAGTTCCATTTTGTTTGTCTCATTTTTAAGAAAAACCTTTGCTTTAGCTATTTTGTTTCAAAAAACAAAGCAAACGTTTGCGTGGTGATTGCGTGGGGATTTTTTTGCTTAAGATCACATGTTGTCGAGATTTTTGATGACAATAAATTGACAGAATTGGGATTTTTCTCGCGATTTCTTAGCGTTATAGTTCATCCCGTCAGCGATACCGAGATGGCGATATGTATCACTGAACAGGAAATATACGTAAGTTGCTTCCATAAAAAAAATGCATGTGCATAAAAAGAAGCTGACTAAGTATCTCACTCAAGGAATGAATAAAAAGAATTGAAATACAACGTCAGTCAGACGGCGCATTTCGGCATCTAACAAAAGAACTTCTTTAGAGGAATCAATAATGAAAAAATTAGCAGCGGTAATTTCAGCGTCTCTACTTATGGCTTCAGCAGCACAAGCAGAAGTATACGTTGGTGGTAAGATGGGTAAGTCATGGATGGAAGACGCGTGTGTAGCGGGCCAGGCTTGTGACAAAGACGATTCTACTCTTGGCGCTTTTGTTGGTTACGAAATGAATAAATACTTCGCAGTAGAAGCGGGTTTCGACAACATCGGTGATTTTAACCAAACTTCTTTCGGTGGCCACGTAGAAGCAATCACTCTTGCTCCTAAATTTAGCCTACCAATCACTGAAGACATCGCACTTTACGGTAAAGTGGGTGGCGCTTACGTAATGTTTGATGGCAAAGATGATTACTCTTACCTAGGCGCGGCTGGTCTTGAATTCAACCTAAGCCAAAACGTAACAGCTCGTGCGGAATACCAAACACTGACTGACATCAGCAACGATGTAACTCGTGCGACAGGTAACACTGCAACACTAGGTGTTTCTTTCAAATTCGGCGGCAACGATGAGCCAGTAATCGTAGAAGAGCCAGTTGTTGTAGAAGAAGTGGTTGTAGAAGAAGTGGTAGAAGAGCCAGTTGTAGTTACGAAAACATTCGAAACTCAAACAATTGGTACAGGTAGCTTCGATCTAAACAGCACAACTCTAAAACCAGAGAGCGCTGCAAAACTTGATAACCTAGTTGCTTTCCTAAACGAGCACCCACAAGCGAACGTTGAAGTTGTAGGTTACACAGATACGTCTGGTCCAGCAGCTTACAACCTAAAAGTTTCTGAAAAACGTGCTGAGTCTGTTGCTAACGCACTCGTTGAAAAAGGTATTGATTCATCACGTATCCAAGCTCGTGGCGAAGGTGAAAACAACCCAATCGCTTCAAACGACACTCGTGAAGGTCGTCAACAAAACCGTCGCGTAGAAGTCGTTGTTCCAGAATTTGAATACCAAGTTCAGCAATAAGCTCCTATTCGACCGTAGTATAGAAGACTGAAGCTGAAAGCCCCAAAGAGTTCGCTCTTTGGGGCTTTTTATTTCTCTTCAAAAAACTGACTGAAATGTTCAAAGTGGCCAGGTATTACTTAAGATCAATGCTGTTTAAACGCCCCATAAATGTCAGGATCTCCAAGTTATCTTTATGTGCTTCTAACAACGCTTTTTTGGTTTGCATGTAGGCGGCAAGTTTGCCGTACTTACTAATAGAGCGAACCACCGTTTTATATTTATACTCACCGTCATCATTGAACTCTCGCCACTTGGCGATGTAACACGTATCTCGGTTGTCAGGGTTTTCAAGAGTAGGGTTAGGCTTGTGAACGATTTTAGGCTCAACGCTATGTGGAAGCCTGGTCATTAAGTAAGGGTCTTTCAAAAGACGTCGCCAGAATTTGCCCCACATTTGCCGGCCTAACTCGTTTCTCAGCTTAATGGCTTTTTGTAAGCCTTTCTTTTCTCCAATACGAACAAATCCTACCGAGCGGTGTAGTACCGTATCCTCGGGGGTATGGATATGTATCTTAAAGGCTGTCTTGCCTTTAGAAATAAAGCGGTGTCCAGTGTTAGTTATTAAATTGCTCTTAGACATAGTGCTAACTAATAATTTTATTAATAGCTAAAAGGGTAAGCAAAACTCATAGATAATTAAAGTAATAAAATACAAAACTGTAAATAGGGCTTGTTGAAATGATTTCAAGGGGAAGAAGTCAGATCAGTAGAAGGGTTTATCCCGTAACCGAAACACCCGATCCGATCATATTGATTACTGGGAAGATTATCTAACACGGTGTACTAGGGGGAGCAGTGCGAGGCTTGAAATTGAAGATACAAAAAAGCCTTAGCTCAAGTGGGAGCTAAGGCTATGATATGGCGCCCCCAGTAGGATTCGAACCTACGACCTGTCCCTTAGGAGGGGACTGCGCTATCCAGCTGTGCCATGGGGGCGTAATACCAATAGTTGCAGTTCATTGCACTGTTTTACTGAGTTCAAATCTAGCAATCTACCAGATCTGTATCAGCATCACGTTGAACGATTCGCTACGGTCATTGGTATAATCAAATAAGATGCGCTGCCTATGATATTCAAAAGTGAGCATATCTCAAGACTTAATGTTTGCTTTTATAGGATCTTGTTCATTACGTCGCCAATTTGAACGCTAGACGCTAAATTTGGCTGATCAATCGTCAGTTCCGCTTCGTGTTCGTATATGCGTGATACCGTTAATGTAATTTCGCTTTGCGAGACTTTGTTTCTTGGCAATCCATTTTGGTCGATAAACGACGCGGTGTGCCAAAGCTGTAATTTGTCTCCCTCTTTTACGCCGTGCATACGGCCGAGATCCATCGTTACGGTATTACCGAAGACTGCCACAACCTCTGGCAGTGTAATTTTGCAAGATAGCTCCGACTCCAGATCCAACATAATATTGCGACTAACGCGAAGCATCATCTCGCCATAGGTCGATGCCCAAAAACGTGCACTACGAGTGTCCACTTGACTCGTCTTAGCAAATGGCCAACGCGCGACCTCACGGTAGGCTTTGTTGAAGATTTCATGGCCAGTTTTACCATCAAATACTTTCATTTCTAACGCAAACTGACGATTGATGATGTCATCTTGCAATAGTTGAGATTCGACCGTTGCAGTGAGATCGGTAATGACCCCTCCAATGATGTATTGTGCGCCATTGTCTTGCGCGATCATTTGAGTGCGAGCAGGATAGTTGCTGCTTATTGAGTAGTCCGTTGTACCAACAGACACAAAGCTGCGTGAGGTTTGATCAAGTTGACGGTTCACTACGTGGCTAAAATCGTCACCAACTTGATAAATTTGTCCCATCACTGCTTGTTGTGGTGATGCGACCTCAATATTGCCGACCAGCATTGTCTTTTTGTATTGATCGGTGTGGCAACCCGTTGCCGATGGATAAATATCAACGCGGATTTTTACCTCGACTTTACCGCGACGTTTGCGTTCAGACTCGACCAAAATGTAACGGACTTCATGATTGGTAAACTGGTATTCGTTGCGGCTTTCTTCTAATAGCGGCATCAAGTTGCTAATACTGCCAATATCTGCGCCCGAAAAATTGACGGCTTTGAACAGCGCGTCTTCCAACGCATGGAGCCTTGCCGTCTCTTCTGAAGAAACGATGGTGGCAACGCCTGTGACTTCATACCAAGATGCCATGACCTTAAAAGGCACAAGCATCACTAAAGTGATTGAAAACAGACTGTTTAATATTTTTTTCATTGGTTACAACCGTTCGGGTATAAATATTGCTTTAACAAATTCAGTGAAGTTTGGTGGGTTTTTCTTCGTTAGGCAAACAAAGAAAAGCAAAGACTGTTCCAATATTCACTTTCTTGGAAAGGAATTAATAAAGAACGGTATCACCTAAGATTATCTGGAGAATCAAACCATGAAAAAGTGGCTTGTCGCCGCATCGATGATGACGCTTCTGACATCGTGCGCGTACTCACCGATTTACAATGGTAAAGAACCGTACTCGGGAAGCCAGTTCATGCTGATGGATAGTCCGCGTCATACGATGGACTTTTTCATTGAGAGCATGACAGAAGACCTGATGGTTTCTAATGTGGCAGTATCAGCGCGGACACCGATTGCGATTACCTCGTTTGTTGATCTACAAAATATGGATGCAACAAACTGGTTAGGTAACTCGGTCTCTGAAGGTTTTATCCATCAGTTTCAGCGCCGAGGGTTTAAAGTGGTTGATTTCAAAACTACGGGCTCTATTCAAGTGACGCAGCAGGGCGATTTTGCTTTAAGTCGTGATTGGCAAGATTTAGCTCAAGAGCAGCAAATTCAGTATGTACTGACCGGAACAATGCTGCGTCAAGAGGGTGGAGTGCTTGTCAATGCACGCGTGGTTGGCATGCAAAGCCGTGTAGTTGTAGCGACAGCGCAAGGTTTCCTTCCGGCTGACCGTATTGGGCGTGACTTAGATACGTTAAATAGCATCCGCACACAAGATGGTGTGTTGATTCGTTCTGACCCTACCATTCGTCAGCCGTACACTGTGATTCTCCGTCCATAGGATAGAAGCATGAAGAAGTTATTATTTATTGTTGCCACACTGATATTGGTGGGGTGTCAGCCATTACAACAGATGCGTCAAGATGAAATCTTAGTGGCGGTGGGTTACGCCAGCGTCAGTGAGCAGACAGGCCGCACAGTAGAAGAAAAGCGTGTACGAGCAATGCGCGCATCAAAAATTGATGCTTATCGTGAGCTAGCAGAGCAAGTTTATGGCATGCGTGTAAGTGGACGAGCAGAGCTGCAAGACCAGCGTTTGGGTATTGAAAGCACCACTGGTGCCGTCGATGGTGTAATTCGTGGTGCAGAAGTTGTGCGTAGTTATCTTGTTGAAGACAGTTATGTGACTGAGCTGCGTCTGGATATCCGTAAGATGGATAAGCTACGTGATTATGGAGAAGTTCAGCAGGTGCCTGAGAAGCGTCAGCAAACCTTGTTTTAAACCATTTCACTAGACAGATAATCTTTTTGAGCGGCTGATTGGTAACAATGAGTCGCTTTTTTATATCTACGTGAGCGCGGGAATTGAGGGTAAGAGTGACGTTTAAGCTTTTATATTGGTGCCAAGCGTCGAGATGGTGTGGGTTTTTCCGCCCGCATTGTAGGTCATGCCAACTTTGCCATGAGTTCGCTGAAGCATGTTGTTGAGTTTATTGAAGCTCAGCTGTGCGCGACTAAGCGATTCGCCATTTACTTGGTTAACTTGTTGACAGTCGAGGACGATCGATTGGATCTGAGCAACAACCTGACTTAGGTGCTCATCTTCAGTAAGTTGATTGACGTGCGGGTGAGAGGCGATTCGCTGATCAGTTGTTCTGAGCTGATCAATGAGCGTCATCTTCTGTTTGGCAATGTTCTCAATCTCGGTAGAGACACGCGCCGTTATTGCTTGTGTTTCTTGGCGTAAAACAGCGGAAAGTGCCTTAGCATTTTCTAGCTGGAAATTAACGAGATCGACTAATGCTGCCATAAAATACTTACCTTCGGCCTAAGTCAGTTAGCTTTTGCCTTGCAATTCGTTTTCAAACTTAATCATGTTGTCAGCCAATTTTTCAGGATCGACTTTGTATGAACCGTTTGTGATAGCTTCTTTGATTGCTGCAACTTTGGCGCTGTCATATGCCGGAGAAGCTGCCATATCCTTCTGGAGTTTACTGACGGCTTTACTTTGCTGGCTGAGTGATACTGCGTCTTGTTGCGCTGGCGCCTTTTTTGATTCTGTCGTGCTGGTAGCATTGGAATCGTTACGTGCAGGTGCGCGACTTGTTGTCGTCATCATTTGCCCTGAACGTATATTATCTATACCTGCCATGTTTAACCTTTGCCTTGTATCGTAATACTGGTATCCAGACTATCGACCAGCGCAAAAATAACTTTAGTCATTTTTTGCATTTTTATTGATCAGTTTAAACACGCTACCAGTGGGTATTAAAAATTAACAGTGATTTCCGCAATGTCAGTCACTATGCCTTCTATTATACGTTGTGACTTATCATTTTTCACTCTTACTTGATCGCCAGCTGAACCATCCTGCAATGCTGTGCCTTGCGTTGTGATCGTCATGCCAGAATTCACCGCTTTGATAATGACCTTTTCATTTCGGCATACCACACAAACATCATTTCTCTCTACGACATCGCCTAAACGAACATTACGCTTTAGCTTTGCCCCAACCACTTGATCGTAGCTAGAAAATCCATCTTTACGAAAGCGCTGTAGCTCGATCATGGAAGTGGTAACATCCGATGCGCTGACGATTTCTCCTCTCCCTAATGTTCGTGTCGCGACGATCATTGGTACTGATACCGAGATCCTCACAGGGACATAGACTTTCCAGTCATCCGGTTGGCATTCCACTAACACATTGATGTTACTTCTCGTGCTGCTGGTGGAAGAGGCAGATGTATCTAACGGAACAGGGCAATCCGTTGCTTTTATTCTCGAGTCGATCTCTGCCGCATTAACAGATAGCTCGCCACCATCAGGCTGATCAACCGTAGCAAGAATATGTTGTTCTGCTGCTGTTTTTATTTGCTCGATCTGATTATCTGAAGCTGAATGAACAAAAAAGCTAAACATACTGAGCAAAATGCCGATAGACTTAGCGTACTTTGTAATTAGCGCTCTACATATTGTCATAGTCAATGGTGTCGAAGTGAAAGTGAAATACGCCATACTGTCTCCCTGGTATCGTGCTTGCCAGTGGTAGAGTATCATTTAAAAACAAAAAGTTTGAGATGGAGATGAGCATATGACGGGGATTCTTGACTCGGTGAATCAGCGTACGCAACTCGTCGGTCAGAACCGATTGGAATTATTGACCTTTCGACTGATGGGCCGACAGCGCTACGGCATTAACGTATTCAAAGTGAAAGAAGTACTACAGTGCCCTAAGCTGACTTCAATGCCAAATCTACACCCTCTGGTTAAAGGTATCGCTCATATCCGCGGCCATACCGTGTCCGTTATTGATTTGAGCCTGGCAATTGGTGGCCGCCCAACCACTGATTTAGATAAATGTTTTGTTGTTATTGCAGAATTTAACCGTACGATCCAAGCATTTTTGGTATCATCGGTTGAGCGTATTATCAATATGCATTGGGAAGCGATTTTGCCACCGCCAGACGGCGCAGGTAAAGCGCACTACTTGACTGCCGTGACAAACATTGACAATGAGCTGGTTGAAATCCTTGACGTTGAAAAAATCCTGGCAGAAATTGCGCCAGTTGATGAAACGATGGATTCCGCTATTGGCGAAGAAATCGCACAAGCAGAACAAGAAAAGCCTATTGTACGCCGCATACTGATTGCTGATGACTCGACGGTCGCGCGTAAACAGGTAGAGCGTGCGATTACATCCATCGGTTTTGAGGTCGTATCTGTCAAAGACGGCAAAGAAGCGTACAATAAGTTGATTGAAATGGCTCAAGAAGGCAATATCTACGATCAAATTTCGTTGGTTATTTCCGATATTGAAATGCCAGAAATGGACGGCTATACCTTAACGGCTGAAATTCGCAGACATGCCGATTTGAAAGACCTTTATGTTATCCTCCATTCTTCATTAAGTGGTGTATTCAACCAAGCTATGGTTGAGCGTGTAGGTGCCAACACCTTCATTGCGAAATTTAACCCAGATGAGTTGGGTAACGCGGTTAAATCTGCATTAACACAATAAAAGAGACATTAATGACTGCTATTACAATCAGTGATCAAGAGTATCGTGACTTTAGCCGTTTTCTAGAATCGCAATGTGGCATCGTGTTAGGTGATAGCAAGCAATACCTCGTGCGTAGCCGACTGAGTCCTTTAGTGACGAAGTTTAAGCTCGCATCGTTATCAGATTTGCTACGTGATGTTGTTACAGGGCGTAATCGAGAATTACGAGTCGCCGCTGTGGATGCGATGACGACTAACGAAACTTTGTGGTTTCGAGATACTTATCCGTTCACGGTTTTAGCTGACAAATTATTGCCAGAAGTAGCGGCAAGCAAGCGCCCAATTAAGATCTGGTCTGCTGCCAGTTCATCGGGCCAAGAACCGTATTCTATTGCAATGACGATCCTGGAAACGCAACAGCGCAAGCCGGGCTTGTTACCAAACGTGTCCATTACAGCCACAGACATTTCGGCAAGTATGCTCGAGATGTGTCGTGCAGGGGTGTACGACAACTTGGCTTTGGGTCGCGGGCTTTCACCAGAACGTCGTCGCACCTTCTTTGAAAATGCGGACGGTGGTCGCATGAAAGTCAAAGATAACGTCAAGCGTTTGGTGAACTTTCGTCCACAAAACTTGATGGACAGTTACGCACTGATGGGTAAGTTCGACATCATTTTCTGTCGTAACGTATTGATTTACTTTTCTCCAGAAATGAAATCTAAAGTGCTTAACCAAATGGCGAGCAGTTTAAACCCTGGTGGTTACTTGCTGTTAGGGGCATCAGAGTCGCTAACTGGTCTGACTGATAAATTTGAAATGGTGCGCTGTAATCCGGGCATCATTTACAAGCTTAAATAGCGGTATCTCTTCATTGATAGAAAAGCCTGACTTCGTGTCAGGCTTTTTTGTTTGTTACTGTGCCGAGCGCTTCATGTATCACTCAATTAGTTGAAGCGCGTTTTTGCCTTGTGCCCTCAACACGGTGTATCTTTATTAAGTGAGCAAAGTGATACGACATGACATTCCAGTTACTTTGGCTCACTTATTGCTATTTCAATTCACGGTAACCACTAGGTTGGTGTAATGCTTTAGGTCTTGGCATGCTAATTGCTTTTTGGTTATCAATCACGGTCAGTTCTTAATTGTAGAGGCAAACATGGCTATATCTTTTGACAATGCACTAGGCATCCACCAGCACACGGTGGGCGTACGTGAGCGCAATGCAGAGGTGATTTCCACCAATATCGCACAAGCAAACACGCCTGGTTACAAAGCAAGAGGTTTAGACTTTGCGAAGGAATTGCAAGCGGCAACATCTGGGGCAAGCATTGGTCTTAGTCGCACAGATGGTCGGCATATTCCTGCCACTACGACGTTGGTTGGGGACAAGTTATATCGTCTTCCTACGCAACCAGATACGGGAGATGGCAACACGGTAGACTTGGATTTAGAGCGTAACTTGTTTATGCAAAACCAAATCAGACACCAAGCATCACTCGACTTTCTAGGCAGCAAATTCAAGAACTTAACCAAAGCAATCAAAGGGGAATAATTTAGATGAGCTTATTTAACGTTTTCAATGTGACAGGTTCCGCAATGAGCGCTGAATCCGTTCGTCTGAATACTACCTCAAGCAACTTGGCGAATGCCGACAGTGTCAGCAGCTCTGCGAAAGACACTTACAAAGCGCGTCATGCCGTGTTTGGTGCAGAGTTAAGTAACGCCATGCGTGGCGGTGATACGGTGCCAGTGAAAGTGATGGGTATTGTAGAAAGTGATAAACCGCTGAGTGCGGAGTACAACCCAGACCATCCCCTTGCAAACGAAGAAGGCTACATTTACAAGCCTAACGTCAATGTAATGGAAGAAATGGCAAACATGATTTCAGCTTCTCGTGCATACCAAACTAATGTACAGGTCGCTGATTCTAGTAAACAAATGCTGCTGCGTACGCTGCAGATGGGTCAATAAGGATAAGGGGGTAGCGTATGGCCGGAATTAACAACGTTGGTCAAAGCGGCTTGTCCTATATCGACCAGCTTAAAAGTCTACAAGAGAGTAACAAGAAAGCGGAAGAGAGCACGGGTAAGCAGGACCTAAAACAGGAAGACTTCTTATCATTGCTCACGAAGCAACTGTCTCAGCAAGACCCTTTTAAGCCGGTAAGTAATGACCAGATGATTGCGCAAATGGCTTCATTTGCGACCGTTGATGGCATTGGCAAGATGAACACTCAGTTTGAGAGTTTGAATTCGTCAATGACATCAAATCAAGCGTTACAAGCTTCCTCTTTGGTAGGGCGTGACGTATTGGTCCCAGGAGCAGCAGGTGTGAAGCAGGACGACGCACCAATGGCGGCAATGGTTAAGCTTTCACAATCTATCGATAATCTGTTTGTTCGTGTAGAGGATGAAGCTGGCCAACTGGTTCGTACCTTTGAGGTAGGGGCGAAACCAGCCGGCGACACGCGTGTGCTTTGGGACGGTAAAGATGAAAGCGGAAATCCACTGCCAGCTGGCAAATACAAAGTGAAAGCGTCTGGCTTAGTTGAGGGGGAGTCGCAAGAGTTCCCAGTATCGACGTATGCCAACGTAAACAGCGTATTGCTTGGCAAAGGTGACGGAAACGTATTACTCAATCTGGCTGGTTTTGAATCGCCAGTTCGACTTGCAGAAGTATTGGAAGTCGGCAAAGCGTAGTCATAGCTCGCTAGATTAGGAGATTTTGGAATGTCATATGTATCTTTAAGCGGTTTGTCCGCCGCCCAACTGGATTTGAACACCACCAGTAACAACATTGCGAACGCCAACACTTACGGCTTTAAAGAGTCCCGTGCTGAGTTTGCTGATGTCTACTCTAACTCTTTATTTACTAACGCAAAAACCACACCGGGTGGTGGTGCACAAGCAAGCCAAGTGGCACAGCAGTTCCATGAAGGCTCTAGCATTTACACCAACAACCCAATGGATTTGCGTGTTTCGGGGACAGGTTTTTTCGCTGTAGCGAAAGAGCGTCTAACTCCACAACAGAATGAACTGACACGTAATGGTGCATTTCACTTAAATAAAGAAAACTACATGGTGACCGCGAACGACGAGTTCTTATTAGGTTACCAAGTGGACCCAAGCTCTGGTGAGGTTTCTTCATACGAGCCACAACCCATCAATATTCCTGCTGAATTTGGTAAGCCAAAACAAACAGCAAACATTGAAGTGGGTGTGAACTTGCCAGCGAACGGCGATTTGAAAGATCCAACGCAGTTTGATTTTTCAGACCCAGATACATACAACCGTTCAACCTCTTCGACAATTTATGACTCGATGGGTCAGTCTTACAAGCTAACGACGTATTACTTGAAAGATCAGACTCAGCCAAATACATGGAACACTTACTACACCGTGACAGATAAAGAAGGTGAAAAGCCTTTAAATGTTGCGGCTGGTGATGCGCAAACGCCAACAGGTCATGTGGGGCATACCATGAAGTTCAACAACGATGGTACGTTGGCGAGCTTGAACAATGGTCAGCCAATCACTTCTGTGGCTCTGGGCGATCCGGCGACGAACACGACACCAGTCGATATGAATGGTGCCGATCCTGCGCAGACGCTTAACTTCGGCTTAGGCTCAGCAACACAGTTTGCGGCTCCGTTCGAACTGACTAAGTTTGACGAAGACGGTGCAACAACGGGCTTCCTAACCAAAGTTGACTTCGATGAAAACGGCAGCGTATTGGGAACTTACTCAAACGGTGAAAACGTTACATTGGGTCGTGTTGCTCTCGTACGTGTTCCAAATGAGCAAGGCCTGGATAAGAAAGGCGGCACTCAATGGGATTCAACGCAGTTCTCTGGTGACAAGATCTGGGGTGAATCAAATAAAGGCTCTTTCGGCACCATCAATAACGGTATGCTGGAACAGTCAAACATTGATATGACGCAGGAGTTGGTGGACCTGATCTCTGCTCAGCGTAACTTCCAAGCAAACTCACGTTCGCTAGAAGTACACAACCAACTACAACAGAATATCTTACAGATCCGCTAGAGCACTAGCTGGGTCATTCGATACTCTGCTTGAGTAAGCAATGGCGTGTGATTGCTTCTTAGTAATTACCGCTTTGTTCACTTTCATCATGACATTCATCTGATGCTTAGCCTGAATACACCTCACTCAGGCTAAGCATGCTTTGATCTACGATTTGCCGCTGTTGCCGCCGTCTGGATCAAAACCTTGCCTCTCGTTACAGTTTTCTGCCTCTATTGACCTCTTTTAATAGTTTGTTATTAATTCAAGGTATTGATTAATAAGTCTATTTTTATTTTGGCATAACTATTGCTTTTACTCCGTGTTCAGAGAGATTTTTGGAGTAATTTATGGATCGCGCACTGTTTCTCGCAATGAGTGGCGCCAAGCAAAATATGCAGGCACTACAATTGCGCGCTAATAACTTGGCTAACGTAAGCACGACCGGATTTCGGGCTGATTTAGCACAGGCTCGCTCAATGCAGGCTTATGGTGAAGGCCATCCTTCACGTGTATTCAGCATGACAGAGCGTCCAGGGCATAACTTTGCTCAAGGTAGCGTGATTACAACAGGGCGTGATCTGGATGTGACGATTGAAGGCCGCGGTTGGATATCGGTACTCGATCACACAGGGAAAGAAGGGTTGACTCGTAACGGCAACCTAAAAGTCGATCAAAATGGCATGCTTACCAACGCAAGTGGTCATTTGGTGCTGGGTGAAAACGATGCGCCGATTACTTTGCCTATTCCTCTCTCCAAAATTGAAATCGGTCGGGATGGCACCATCTCTGTGCTTCCTCAAGGTGCCCCGGCAGAAGAATTCCAAGCGGTTGATCGCATTAAGCTTGTTAAGCCTAATGACCAAAGCTTGTTTAAAGACACCAATGGCTTATTTCGCCATAAAACTCCAAACCAACCTTACGAAGCAGACGCGACTGTTAGCCTCCAGACGGGAGCGATAGAGGGCAGTAACGTGAATGCCGTAGGTGAAATGACCGCATTGATTGACTTACAACGTCAGTTTGAAATGCAAGTCAAGATGATGAGCACAGCTGAAGAAATGGATAAATCTTCAGATTCACTGCTTCGTATGAGTTAACAGAGTTAGAGGTTCACTATGCATCCAGCACTATGGGTAAGTAAAACAGGTTTAGACGCCCAACAAACCAACATTGCCACAATTTCGAACAACTTGGCGAATGCCTCTACTGTCGGCTACAAAAAGAGCCGTGCAGTATTCGAAGATTTGTTCTATCAGAACATCAACCAGCCTGGCGGCCAGTCATCTCAGAACACGGAACTGCCAAGTGGCTTGATGTTAGGTTCGGGTTCTAAAGTGGTTGCGACGCAAAAAGTGCACACGCACGGCAATGCACAGACAACGACTAACGCACTGGACATGATGGTGGAAGGCGACGGTTTTTTCCAAGTGACATTGCCGGACGGCAACATCGGTTATACCCGTAACGGTCAGTTCACGCTCAATGGTGAAGGCACGTTAGTCACGTCGGGTTCTGGCTACCCTGTAGAGCCTGAAATTGTGATTCCAGAAGATGCGATTTCTATTACTGTTGGTACGGATGGTGAAGTGTCGGTTCGCGTCCGAGGTCAGCAAGACAACCAAGTCGTTGGTCAGCTAACCATTACAGATTTTGTTAACCCGGGTGGCCTAGAGCCAATTGGTCAGAACCTTTACTTACCAACGGGTGCCAGTGGCGATCCACAAGAGGGTGTTCCTGGTTTGGACGGTTTGGGGGAAATTCGTCAATCCATGCTGGAAGCGTCCAACGTGAATGTAACGGAAGAGTTGGTCAACATGATCGAAGCCCAGCGCGTTTACGAAATGAACTCAAAAGTGATCTCGTCAGTCGATAAAATGATGAGCTTCGTTAACCAGCAATTGTAACGATTAAGAGCAAGATTTGAGGAGCTCACGATGAAACGTATTTGCCTACTCGCTTTGATTGCTACGATGTCGGGCTGTGCCATGTTGGAACCGATTGAAACGGATGAAGTGACACAAGCAACCACTGTGGTCGACGCAGTAGAAGGCGATAAATCGAAAGAAGAGAGCAGCGGTATTGTAGATACTTTACGTGGTAGAAGTGATCCGGTTGCTGGCGACCCTGCTTGGGCTCCAATTCATCCGAAAAACAAGCCTGAGCATTACGCTGCTGCAACAGGTTCGTTGTTTAGCGCCGAGCACATTACCGATCTCTACGACGATTCTAAACCACGTGGTATTGGCGACATTATTACCGTAACACTGGATGAGACAACCAGTGCGACGAAAAGCGCAAATGCCGATTTATCGAAAACCAATGAAGCGCAAATGGACCCGCTTCAAGTGGGCGGAGAAGAGCTGCAAATTGGCGGAAAATATAATTTCTCTTATGACTTAAACAACTCCAACTCATTTGCAGGTGACTCTTCTGCAAAGCAGAGCAACAGCATCAGTGGTTACATCACTGTTGAGGTGATCGAAGTACTGGCAAACGGCAACCTCGTGATCCGCGGTGAGAAGTGGATGACGCTAAATACGGGTGATGAGTACATACGTTTAAGTGGCACTATTCGTCCGGATGATATTAATTTCGACAACACCATTGCATCAAATCGCGTTTCTAACGCAAGAATTCAGTACTCTGGCACTGGTTTGCAACAAGATATGCAAGAGCCAGGCTTCTTGGCACGATTCTTTAATGTAGCGCTATAACACGCCGTGCTGACGGCAATTTGACTGCAAGAGATAAGTAAGCATGAAAAAACTCCTTTTAGTACTGATGAGCGTTGCTCTGTTTTCTACCGTAGCCCAAGCCGCACGTATCAAAGACGTCGCGCAAGTGGCAGGTGTACGAAGCAACCAACTCGTGGGTTATGGTTTGGTTTCAGGCTTACCTGGTACGGGTGAAGCGAACCCGTTTACAGAGCAAAGTTTCGCCGCCATGCTGCAAAACTTCGGCATTCAGATGCCGCCGGGCACAAAGCCAAAAATTAAAAACGTTGCCGCAGTCATGGTTACGGCAGAATTGCCGCCTTTCTCTAAACCGGGTCAGCAAGTGGACGTGACTGTCTCTTCCATCGGAAGTGCTAAAAGTTTGCGTGGTGGTACGCTACTACAAACGTTCCTCAAAGGTCTCGACGGTCAAGTTTACGCGGTTGCTCAAGGTAACTTAGTAGTGAGCGGCTTCAGTGCTGAAGGCGCTGACGGTTCTAAAATCGTAGGTAACAATCCAACCGTTGGTCTTATCTCTAGTGGTGCGACAGTAGAGCGAGAAATTCCAAACCCATTTGGTCGTGGTGATTACATCACGTTCAACTTGCTTGAGTCAGACTTCACAACGGCTCAACGTATGGCGGATGCTGTAAACAACTTCCTTGGCCCACAAATGGCGAGCGCTGTTGACGCGACATCAGTGCGCGTGCGTGCTCCTCGTGACGTCAGTCAGCGTGTTGCGTTCTTATCGGCAATCGAAAACCTAGAATTCGACCCGGCAGATGGTGCAGCCAAAATCATCGTTAACTCACGAACGGGCACTATTGTAGTTGGTAAGCATGTACGTCTTAAACCAGCAGCAGTAACGCATGGCGGCATGACGGTTGCGATCAAAGAAAACCTGAATGTTAGCCAACCTAACGGCTTTTCTGGTGGGCAAACCGTAGTCGTACCAGACTCGGATATCGAAGTCAGCGAAGAGCAAGGAAAAATGTTTAAGTTCGAACCAGGCTTAACGTTGGATGATTTGGTCCGTGCCGTGAACCAAGTCGGGGCTGCGCCTTCGGACTTGATGGCAATTTTACAAGCATTGAAGCAAGCTGGTGCCATTGAAGGCCAGTTGATCATCATTTAATGGTTAGGAGGTAGGTATAATGAACAATCCTAACGACATTGGTTTTATCCATGACATCAGTTCTCTGGATACTCTGCGTCAAAAAGCAGTGAAAGAGGGAAAAGATGGCGAGCAAGAAGCATTGCATGCGGCTGCTCGTCAGTTCGAATCGATCTTCACCTCCATGATGTTGAAATCCATGCGTGAAGCCAATGAGGGCTTTGAGTCCAACATGATGAACAGCCAAAACGAGAAGTTCTACCGACAAATGTTGGATGAACAGATGGCGAGTGAATTGAGTTCGTCTGGTTCAATGGGACTGGCCGATATGATTGTTAAGCAATTAACGGCTGGGCAAGGGAACGACAAAAAAGAAACGGCTATGCGTGATGCGGCAAACAATGCTGCGGAATATCGTCGTGTTGACCCGAAAAAAGCGCGCGAGATTGAACAGCGCTTG
This sequence comes from Vibrio sp. 1731, assembly GCF_033339955.1. NCBI lineage: Bacteria > Pseudomonadati > Pseudomonadota > Gammaproteobacteria > Vibrionales > Vibrionaceae > Vibrio > Vibrio sp. 1731. Next base: position 44,380 of record NZ_JAWOVO010000029.1, read on the forward strand.
ATTGAATCTGGTCAACTATCTCGACCAAGCAATGAACCCACTCGATTCGATTCACCAGAATCCTTTGTTAACTCGATGAAGCCATACGCGGAGAAAGCTGCGAAAGCCCTAGGTGTCGAGCCATCTTTGCTACTTGCGCAAGCCGCTTTGGAAACGGGGTGGGGACAAAAGGTCGTGAAGAACGCGCGTGGCAGCAGCAACAACTTATTTAATATCAAAGCAGATCGAAGCTGGCAGGGTGACAAAGTGACGACTCAAACTTTAGAGTTCCACGATAACACGCCAGTGAAAGAGACGGCAGCGTTTCGCTCCTACTCAAGTTACGAAGACAGCTTTAATGACTTTGTACGATTTTTGAATGACAACCCACGTTACGATACAGCATTGCAGCAACGCGGGAATTCAGAGTCGTTTATTCGCGGTATCCACAGTGCGGGTTACGCGACCGATCCGAATTACGCAGATAAAGTCCTGCAGGTGAAGGATAAAATCGAAAGTATGTAATGTCTCTGCGACAATTTATGACGTTCTCGAAGGCTTGCCATAGTGCAAGCCTTCACTTTATCTGAACATCTACGCCTTTCTATCACTTGGCACATCTTTTGCTTTTAATGTGTCTAGGTGATCGGTTTTGCCGATTTATATTTCGTTTTCGGGGGCATGTATGGCGTCAGATCTTCTGAATGTAGGTACTCAAAGTGTGCTTACTGCTCAGAGACAATTAAACACCACTGGTCATAACATTTCTAATGTTAATACAGAGGGTTATAGCCGTCAGTCTGTTATCCAAGGTACGAATGATCCGCGCATGTTCGGTGGTTCTACCTACGGCATGGGTGTGCATGTGGAAAATGTTCGCCGCTCGTGGGATCAGTTTGCCGTGAATGAACTGAACCTGTCGTCGACCAACAATGCCAACAAAACGGATACCCAAGATAATCTTGATATGCTTTCTAGCATGTTGAGCTCTGTGGCATCGAAGAAAATTCCCGAGAACCTGAATGAGTGGTTCGATGCGGTAAAAACCATGGCAGATACCCCGAACGATTTAGGGGCACGAAAAGTGGTATTGGAAAAGGCGAAAACCTTCTCTGATACATTAAATGATTTCCACGAAACCGTGCGACTGCAATCTGATGTCACCAATAAAAAATTGGATATGGGCATTGAGCGCGTTAATCAACTTGCGTTGGAAATTCGCGATATTCATCGACTGATGATGCGCACCCCGGGCCCACATAATGACCTGATGGATCAGCATGAAAAGCTGGTTACTGAGCTGTCAGAGTACACCAAAGTTACCGTAACCCCACGCAAAAATGCGGAAGGGTTTAATGTTCATATCGGCAATGGACACACTCTTGTTTCTGGCACGGAAGCAAGCCAGCTCAAAATGATCGATGGCTATCCGGATGTTCATCAAAGACGATTAGCAATGGTGGAAGGGAATGGCATTAAAGCGATCAAGTCTGATGATATGGATGGCAAAATCGGCGCTTTACTTGAAATGCGCGACAAACACATCCCACAACTGCAAGATGAAATGGGCCGTTTAGCGACGGGCTTTTCCTACAAAATTAATCAGCTGCAATCTCAAGGTCTGGATCTCAACGGTAAGATAGGTAAAGACGTATTTACCGACGTGAACTCTGAGCTGGTGGCAAAATCTCGAGTTTTTGCTGCGCCTGACTCCCAAGCTGATGTTGCGGTTTACATCGAGGACATTTCCGCGATCAAAGGTGGTGAATATTCGCTGCGTTATGATGGCGATCAATACAGCGTGACAACACCGAAAGGTGAGCAAATGTCGTTGAACATCGACCGTTCGGATTCGTCGTTTGTTCTGGATGGTATGAAAGTGCAAATTGGTGAAGGCCTTGCCGCCGGTGAGCGCGTATTGCTACGCCCAACGAGAAGTGGTGCAGCCATCATAAAGATGGAAACCAATGACGCAAAAGCTATTGCCGCACAAAGTTATGAAGCCTCAACCACTTTTGCCCAAGGTAACGCCAAGTTTAAAATTCGTGAGGCGGGGGATGTTAAAGAGTTTGAGGTTACCGTACAACCAGCCGACGAGAAGCATGATAAGCCGTGGTTAAAGATCACGGATAACAAGGGTAATTTACTATCGGACAAATACTCATATCCGTTAGATAAAGATAACCCGATGATTGAAATCTCAGTGCCGAAAAGCCATCCGCTGTATAAAAACGGCGATGCAACCGTGTTTGAGTTGAGCGAAGGCGCACTGATGAATGATAAATTCACCGCAAACTTGGTGCCTTCTGAAGGTGGTAACGGCAACTTGAGAAAAATGCAGAAGATCCAAACAGACAAGATGATGGATGGAAAATCCAGTACCTTGATCGATGTTTATCATAACCTCAATACCGAAGTTGGACTGAAGTCTTCTACAGCAAACCGTTTAGCCTCCGTCGCTCGTTTAGAGCATGAAGCGGCGCAAGAGCGCGTTGCTTCTATTTCTGGTGTTAACCTCGATGAAGAAGCGGCCAACATGATGAAGTTTCAACAAGCGTACATGGCTTCATCACGTGTGATGCAAGCGGCGAATGATACCTTCAATACCATTTTACAACTGAGGTAAGGAGAAGAGATAAGTGCTAACCCGAATTTCTAGTTTCCATAACTATCAGTCCGTACAAAATGATCTGCGTCGTCAAGAGAATAAGGTTCACCACAACCAAGAGCAACTTGCTTCAGGGAAAAAGTTACTGAAACCTAGTGACGACCCCCTCGCTGCGCATTACATCCAAAACATTAGTCAGCAACAAGAACAGCTACAACAATATCTTAGCTCGATAGTGTTGGTGCGTAATCGTCTAGAAAACCACGAAGTTAATATCGCCAATGCGGAGAATTTTGCCGACGAGTCGAAGCGCTTAACGATGGAGATGATTAACGGTGCCTTTTCTGCTGAAGACCGACAAGCAAAGAAGCGTGAGCTAGAGGAGATTGCGAACAACTTCCTTAACTTGGTGAACTCGCAAGATGAATCTGGTAACTACGTGTTTGCTGGCACTAAGCCAAAAAGCCAACCATTTTATCGCGATAAAGATGGTAGCGTGCAATACGCTGGGGACGATTATCAGCGCAAAATGAAAGTCTCCAGCATGCTTGAGATGCCAATGAACGATCCCGGCAGCAAGCTGTTTATGGAGATACCAAACCCATTTGGCGACTATCAGCCGAATTACGATCTACAAAACGGCTCTGAGCTGTTGCTAAACAAAGCCACTAACGTTGACGCGAAGGATGATGCGGCGTATCGCGTGACATTTGTCGATATGAATAACGGCAAATTTGGTTACCAATTAGAGCGTAACGGCAAAGTAGTGGATGCCGATGAGTTTTCTCCAGAGAAAGGGATTGAATACAAAGGCCTGAAAGTGCACGTAAAAGGCCAAATTACGCCTGGTGACAGCATTGAGATCGAAAAGCGGGCAGAGTTCAGCATTTTCGATACCTTCAAGGATGCAATGGCATGGTCAGACAAATCGGTTTCGGATACGTCGGCGACTGCTAAATTGCACCAAATGACAGAAGAATTCCACGCTGCTTTTATCCATTTGAATAAAGCGCGTACAGATGCCGGTGCTCGATTGAGTACGCTGGATATCCAAGAGCAAAATCATGAAGACTTTAATTTGTCTCTCGCAAAAGCGAAGAGCAACTTTGAGGACTTGGATTACTCTAAAGCCGTGATCGAGTTCAGTGAAAACTCGCGAGCGTTACAGGCATCGCAACAAGCATTCGGTAAGACCAAAGATCTAACGTTGTTTAACTACATCTAGTATGACACTCATACACATTGTCTGATTTTGATGCCTTATGTGCAAAGCCTTAAGCGCGATAAGTCGACGTAACCTGAGAGTCTGAGATGTCATGCGGCACGATTTTACCCAAAGCGGCAATGATGCGGGAGGCAAGTCGGGCGGCAACAGGGCAGCGTTCAATACCCTTGGGCTAAGATGAGTCTGACAAACCGGAAATAGCTTAATGATAAAGCTAACTTATTGTTTATTTGATTCTTTTAAAAGTAGTTAAATAATTTACGCAAGTTGGCACACAAATTGTATTGAAAATATCAGAACAGATTTAGAGATTCTAAACCCTGCGTTTAAGGCAGATTTAGCAAGTAACTTTTACGGTCAGTGCTTATCCAAATGAGAGTAAAGCTGGCCGCTTCGCAAAAGCTTGCGAACTCAACAGGAGAGCAAAATGGCTGTAACAGTTAGTACTAACGTCTCCGCGATGACCGCGCAGCGTTACCTAAACAAAGCGACTGATGAATTAAACACGTCGATGGAGCGCTTATCTTCAGGACATAAGATTAACAGTGCAAAAGATGATGCGGCAGGTCTACAGATCTCTAACCGCTTAACTGCACAGTCTCGTGGCCTAGATGTCGCAATGCGTAACGCGAACGATGGTATCTCGATTGCACAAACCGCTGAAGGTGCGATGAATGAGGCAACCTCTGTCATGCAACGAATGCGTGACCTTGCGATTCAATCATCGAACGGTACTAACTCTCCGGCTGAGCGTCAGGCGATCAACGAAGAGTCAATGGCATTGATTGACGAGCTAAACCGTATTGCAGAAACCACTTCATTTGGTGGTCGTCGTCTATTGAATGGCTCATTCGGTGAAGCAGCATTCCAGATTGGTGCGAGCTCAGGTGAAGCCATGATCATGGGACTCACCAGCATTCGTGCGGACGATACTCGCATGGGCGGTGTGACCTTCTTATCTGAAAATGGTAAAGATAAAAACTGGAGCGTTGACCCAGCTAAATCTGACTTGAAGATCACGCTACCAGGTATGGGTGAAGACGAAGACGGCAATGTTGATGATCTAGAAATCAACATTAATGCCAAAGCGGGCGACGACATCGAAGAGCTTGCCACTTACATTAATGGTCAGTCTGATATGATTAATGCGTCTGTAAGTGAAGATGGCAAGTTGCAAGTTTTTGTCGCGCATCCAAACGTTCAGGGTGAGATTTCTATTTCTGGTGGATTAGCATCTGAGCTTGGCCTGAGTGATGAACCTATCAGAACGTCAGTACAAGATATTGATATGACCACGGTACAAGGTTCTCAAAACGCGATTTCTGTGCTGGATTCGGCACTGAAATACGTAGACTCGCAACGTGCAGACTTAGGTGCGAAGCAAAACCGTTTGAGTCACAGCATCAACAACTTGGCGAATATCCAAGAAAACGTTGACGCATCGAACAGCCGAATTAAAGATACAGATTTTGCGAAAGAAACCACGCAAATGACCAAAGCACAAATTTTGCAACAAGCAGGTACATCGATTCTTGCTCAAGCGAAACAGTTGCCAAACTCTGCAATGTCACTATTGCAGTAGTTTACTTAGCCTGTACTCAATACATTCAGACGTGGATGGGAATGCAGGCTTTTGGCAAGCAACTTTACAATAGAATGAGCGGCTCTCTCATCTCTCACCTGCCAATCATTTTCAATGTAAAGTTGCACTCGGTATGCCGGAAATGTGTTCATTTCTCTTGATCTCCACATAGGCTCTGGCGACCAACCTAGCCCCAGTTCTCTCAAAGGAAAAGGGGCTTTTTCTTTTCTAATTTTCACGTCTATCGTCTGCGAACTAACCTTTAATTGTTTCCTTTTGCTGGTTTTCTATACAATTTGGCCCTCTCGGCTCGATTTGTGGAAACTTGAGTACTCTTTCTTACTTTTCTTCAATTTTATTAGCTAAATCTCGCAATGTTATTTTTTTAAACTTTTTTCTAAAGCTTCTGAATTTGGTGTCGTTAATAGAGGTAACTTTGAGAGAACTACTTGGTTTTCCGAGACGTCGGAAACCGCTACACCGGAAAATCAATTGGAGAAATCACCA
>NZ_JAWOVO010000030.1:0-11428 GCF_033339955.1 Vibrio sp. 1731
TATAGTACTGCATCTTAATCTTCATTGTGATTGCGTTCAGAGCACCCATTGACATCGGGAGGAAGTCCTTATAGTACGTTTTCGTTCCATTGGGCTTCAGACCCCTTCACCCCTTAACTGTCCATGTGTAAAGGAGTAATCCAGAAATGTCTTTAGAGTTTTATGATGAGTTACTCAAAAGTGAGCGTTTCTGTGAAAGCTTGGGGCGATTGTTATTGATGTCTGGAAAGTTGGAATCGGCATTAAAGTCAATTGTTCTCGCGAGTAGTATTAAAGTGCGATACAACCTTAGCCGAGCTATGTTAGGTCAACTTGTTGGGAGCTGTAAAGAACATGAATTAGTCACTGAGGAGCTTAGTGAAGTTTTGGCGTTTATACTGGTTCGTCGGAACTACCTTACTCATAATCTTTACCCTTTGTTCAACGATGAAATTGAATACACATTATTGCCTAAAGACAACTTACACCCTGATGATGCTGAGTATTATTTCCCTCAATGCGTTGAAGAGTTAATAGCATATATAGAATTTGCAATCGACTATATCAACGAATGGAATTAACACATAACAAATTGTTCAATGTTGAAGTGCAATGCGGTGGCTTGGTCATTGCGTGCTTCACCCTTTAACTGGGCCTTATATTGTTTTTGGAGTTCAGCGTTTGGAAATTGATGAAATAATAGCTTTGACTCGGGAGATTATCTCTGACCATTCTTGTAATGTTGACCATGATGAAGAGCTATATCCCATAGTATCTGTGGCTACGAGTGACGCTTACAACTCAATCATTGACAGTTTTTACCTATTAGAAGACACCCAATTAGCAAAACATTCGTTCTTCGAGCGAAATCAGTCGCTATCTTTTGGTGAGTTGTATTTGTACTTCTATGGTGTCCTTAATGCTGTTTATATGCAGCAGCAAGCCATGTTAGTTCTTCTTAGAAAAATGGGGATAGAGTTTGAATTAAGCGAAATTCAAGGCTGTACAATCTTTGATATTCGAAACAGTTTTGCTGCTCATGGCGCAAATCGCGGTGGTAGACAAGTCAAAGAACATAGCTTTATTTTAGACCGTCATGCTCTTCGACAGGGCAAATTGAAAGGTTACTCCGCCAATCATGAAAGCGGTTTTCTATATCATGATGCAGATGCTTCAACTTTAATTTTAGAGTGGGACAAAATCTTTTCTAGGTATCTAAAGCGCATACTAGAAATGGTTAAAAAGAACTACGAAGCCACAATATAACACGTCGCTTAAGTCGGACTGCAAACGCGTGGCGGTTTTAGTTCAGATTGGCTTTATGTATCTACGGTGGTAATTTTACGTTTAGTGGGGCGTTTGTAGTCACTTAGCTTAGCGTTATGCACCAACGGCTCAATTTATAGAGGTATTGGCTTGAAATCTATTAATATTGTAACTCTCCCAGTCTATCGAATCGAAAAACGAAAGTATTACACTCAACGAGAGTTATTTATAGAAAAGTCGATATTTGGTGGACCAGATGAGCAGTTTAAAAGAGAGTACGCTATCAAAGACCCTCATTGGTTTAATCGTTTTAGAGCACACCTATGTGATACATACGGCGGGGCATGGGACTTTAATGAGGTTATTGGGTACATAGAGATACATATCATGGGCAATCAAATACGTGGTTCATATTGGCAGGATGATAAGAAACGTTTTGTAAAATCACGTAGAAAGCAATTTAAGTATGTGACTCATAAGTTAGTGCCTGAGATAAGTTTTCCCCGTTCGGCGGATAGTGATCAGGTTTATCAAGCAGTTTTAGAATATGTTTCTCTTTGTCAACGATACCTCGAGTCACGTTATATTGACCAAAGTAATCTAACCAACATCGGTAAGTATGTGGACTGGAAAGCGCTGATAAAAGGTGTATAACATTTAAGGTTTCAGGTACTTTTTCTTATCTGAACAGCTAGCTCTAAGCCTTATGAGCTAAGAAGGTTTTGTCCAGAAACGTGTTTGAATGGGACCGCTCAATCCGTGGATGCCCAAGACAACCAGTATGATACTTTATTAAACTCAGTTGTAGCGTGACTCAGACTTTGTAGTAGGAATTAGTATGAATCTTTATTTCTGGGTGAGTATCATTTAAAACGGTACAAACAGGGTTACTTGACTGCTTAGTATCAAACTTATTCCTCTCCTACACATATCGTTGCCTTCGGCTTTAAATAGTAGCTAATACATATATATATTAGCTACTATTAAGTTAAAAAACAAGGCCTCACCTGGTACTATTCATAACGACGATTTGTATTTGATCGCTGATTGAGACAAGAGCTTAAATGCTTCCCCTTCACCACCTTGAAACACATTCTCGCTTACCTCTAGCCTTATGTCTTTCGCCTTTAACAAGGTATTGGCCAGCTCAACTTTAGCCAACTCAAATTCTGGCGTTTGGGTGATCAGCGATAAACGGGCAATATCGACGGTCTTATCTGCGGCAGTTCTTGATTTAGTAGCGTAACGCTCGATGAGTAGATTTCGATTAATAGCGCGGCCTAGCAACTCTTTACTAACGTAAACAGCGAGTGTGGCGGTAAGATCAAAATCCCCTTTTAGTTCATCCAGTAGACGCAACGCAATGCCAGCTCGTAGCCGTTTACCCGCCGCACTCAAAAGTTGATTTTTGTACCCATTGGCAGACGCTTTAACTTCATGAATTTCATCATCACTCAAAGGAGTGATTACAGAGTTACAACCAACACAACGCGCCCTGACAACTTCTGTATATTTAGCATGAGCTTCAAAGAGATCTGCCCGGTAATCTTCCAGGTTATATTGTTCGTTCATCGTTCATCCTGTTCATGGTCGCTTTGCTTGTCGTCGCGGCTCTGTGATTTATTTTTGATAGATTCAGCAACCTTTTGCTGTAGTTCGTGGCGCTCCGTCTTCATTGGAGGCATTTCACTAACAAAGGTAGCAATACTTTTCCCTAACTCTTGATCGTCTTGGTTTTCACTCTTGCTTAACTCTTTTGCAGCCGTTAACCAGGCTTTGCGCACATGAGTTTGGCGAGACTGAATTTTATCTTCCCAAGGTCTAGGTTTAGTAGGTTCACCGTTTCGTTGATGGTTGAAATCTTCAATAATTTCTTTAATTTTCGCCTTATCAACTTCCGGCGTTAAACCTCGTTCTCTGATGTGCATAATTGCTTGATGGACACCTTTTTTAATAACACCTCGCGTTGCTCTCGATGTGGCCTCAGCTTCTACACCTCGGCGTTCTAATTGAGTTGCAAACTTTTCACGCCAGGTTTGCGGGTCGCCTTTATTTACATGTAATCGACGGCCATCATAGCCTAAGTTTTTCACGGTCAAGTGAACATGTGGGCTTTCCGTATCGGTATGTAATGCGAACACATATTGATAGTTCTCACTAAATTGTTCTTTCGCAAAAGCGCGAGCAGCGTTCTTTACGTCTTTAGCTTCGGTTCCAGATGGCATTGATAAAACGATATTCGTTGTGTCTCGGCTATTCTTTCGCTTCTTGCCCTGGTCTTGTGACCAATCTTTAGCCAGCGCCCTAACCGCAGTTTTACCTTTTAACGTTTCTCCCCTTTCATCTTCAATTTCAATTTTTCCATTACGGCTGATGTAATCCAGGTGAGCTTTAACGTGATCAGCGCCTTTGGTATGGCCACTAATCTTAACCATCACTTCCGGCGCACCATTGGCAATTTTTTTTGCTCGTGCAAGATTGCCTGTCTTGTTCGATTTATTCTTTACACTGCCATCGAGCAGATCAGAAATCGTATCGTGAAGTAGGCTACTCATCATTCCACCTATTCATGTTTTTGTTTATCAAAGTGGCAACACTATCTTTATGCTGTTCTATTCGAGCTGTGAGGGCTTCTACAGCTTCAAGCTTTAACCGATCCCCTTCTCTAAACTCGATGTTTAAAGTACGTGCTATTTGGTTTAGGTTTCGCCCTATCGCGGCCAGTTCTCGGTTTGACTCGCGCAAGGCCGCAATTTCTTGCTCAGATAAAACAGGCTCTTGATGTAACGCTCTCAAAACTACAGCCGTAGTCCACTTGGTGCGGTTGGGATACCCTTCTAGTTTTGCTTTCTTAGTAAGCTTTTGTTGATCAGAAGTTGATAACCTAATATTGACTTGATTTGTCTTTGGCTGCTTTTGAAAGTCGGTTTCACTTTCTAAAACACCACGGGCAACCTTGCCGATCATCATCCGAATCATTTTAGATTCAGTCGTGCCATTATCATCACAAAACTGTTTCCACGCGGTTTTTTCTTGTTCAGTAAGCTGCGCTTTCGTTTGAGCCATAAATTAGTAGCCTCCACCATTTCGCAGATAAGAACCATGAAGCGCATTGATGCGGTCTACTGCTTTATCACCGTTCTTAACGAGTGGTAATGAAATCTCATTGCCTTTTGTAAATCGGTGATTGATTTTGATGGTGTATGCCTTGAACAGCCAATTGATAAATCCAGTAGTGAATTGGGCGTCGTCAATGTCTCGCCATCGAACACCACCCGCACCACGTGACCAGGGGAAAATTCCACTGTATACCCAAACCCCTTCGTCATTTGCGAAAAGGTATGTGCTTTTGAGTAGCGCCATTTTGTAAATCGTCAGCAAAACAGCCAACGCCGAACCAACGTAAATGATTGCTTGGTGAAAGCCAGCAAGCAAAAAAGTAATGCCTAACAAGATAGGCAGAACTAACAAAGGGCGTAGATAAGCAACCCAAGATAGGCGAAATCGTGTAAAGGAAACACCACCAATGGCGCTTGTTTCTACTTGATTAGCTTCGATCATAAAACACTCCTTGTTGATAGTAATTTGGGGGGCATGGGGGGAGTATATGGCATTTTGGTACTTTTTGCTAGCAAAATGCGAATCCTGCCCTAGCCTTAAACCCCCAAATCTTTTCGTGCGTACGAAAATCGCTTTTTGGCCTCGCAGAGCTGCCGCGCCCCTGCGGGGCTTGCCTTTTTGATGTGGCTTAGTTGAATTGGATTGCACAATCCAAAAATATAAAATGATATAAAAACGATTGCACAACCAAAAGGTAGCGATCATAATTTGGATTGTACAAACCAAAAACACAAAAAGAAAAATAGGGACGCCAAATGAAGCCAACAGAAACCACCTACGACGAATTACAAATTGCATACGATTACTTCAATGAAAATCTATTTGATAGCCAATTGCCTGATCACCCTACAGCGCGAGAAAAAAACATACGGTTACTTCTCCCCTGAAAGGTTCGTTAGTCGTGATGGTGATAAGACTGATGAAATAGCGATGAACCCGGCTTACTTCGCGGTATGTCCACCGGAAGAAGTAATGCAAACTCTGGTGCATGAAATGACTCACTTATGGCAGTACCATTTTGGAAAGCCTGGACGCCGTGGATACCACAATAAAGAGTGGGCCAATAAGATGGAAAGCATCGGTTTGATGCCATCATCAACAGGTCAGCCAGGGGGAGATAAGACAGGCGACAAAATGGCCGACTACATTATCGAAGGAAGTGTTTTTGATGATCTTTGCCAATCCCTACTTACTGGCGACTTTCGTATATCATGGGCTGATAAGTTTCCAGACAGGGATAAACTTCAAGCTGCCATCGAGAACGGCACAGTTGGAGATATGGCCGAAGGGCTAAGTGAAATGCTGATGGAAATGCCAGAACAAAAGCAAACTAGAGCAAAATTCACTTGTCCTGAGTGCGGCGTGAATGTGTGGGGTAAACCTTCACTAAACTTGATTTGCGGTGATTGTGATGTAACTTTTGAAGCGTGCTAATGGTTTGTACTAGCGCGCCCCTGCGGGTCTTACTGGCCAACGATTAGAGACAAATAGACTCGCTGCGCTTCGCTAATTGGTCTCTATTCGTCGGCTTCATTTTCTTCTTTTCCTTCCTCAGATTCCCTGATCGCTTTGGACAACTGCTGTGATGCTTCGGCTAACTCCCGGCGTGATGCAACCCAATACCTTAATGCTTTATCAGTCCTTAGCACGCCAGCATAGATTTCAACTGAGTCTAAACTTTGGCAAGCGTGAGAAATGGCAGATTGAAAGTCGGGGTGATGGCCGAGAGGGATAAAACGAATTGAGTTGTTCTTGTTCGTGATGTAACAGCCGCTATGACTCATCAATATTGCTGCATATTCGGTCATGACAAGTAACCCTATGACAGATAGAGATATCGCCCAACAAAGGGCGATACATGTTTACGCTTCGATAACAGCTACCAGTTTGACCATGTTTAAATCCACTTCGATTTCCTCGCCATCATCATCATATTTAATCCATGCTAGACCGTATGCTGCGCGACGATTAGTAATCAATCGGGCTGCACGTTCATCATATTGAACTTGGATGATAGCTTTCTTGATCTTGTCAGTATCAGACTGTGCTAAAAGCGCATCGGCTTGACTATCTAAGTTGGTGGTATCCGTGTCTTTCTGAAATTCAGAGGTATCATTAAAGCCTTGCTCCGCTTCGTCCTCTGTGCTGCTCTCAGAAGCATTAACGCCATCAAATGACAGTTGTTCTTCTTCGTCATTTGTTGCACCTGGTTGTTCCTGCTCCGGCTTTTGTGGTTTCGGTGAGTCGTTCTTAGTTGGGGCTTTCAAGGACTCTAGAAACTTTCGAACCTGGGAAGTGGTCAACTCTTGGTTATCCTCTGACGCTTGCAAGCAGTAAGCATCAATTTCATTAGGGTTCTTCTTGTAAGCACGATGCAGCAAAGCTAACGCTTGCATTGAGCGACATAAGTTACTGTCATAAAGATCTCGAATGCTGTCAGCCATATCAAAGAATATTTTATGGTCTGATACATAAGACGCTGGACGGCCAAGTGCCTTAGCAATTTCACCCGCTTTATGTTTGGCATCTAAGCGGTTTTTGATGAACATCGCTACTTCGAGAGGACTAAGGTTTTCGCGTTGGTCATTAAGGACGAATTTATCAAAGTCGTCTAATTCATCCTTAATAATGTAAGGAGCTTGATCAAGTCCAGCCATACCCGCCGCCCTAAATCGACGGTTGCCACCCAAGATAATTAGATTGCCTGGAATGTCCGGGTGACGCTTACAAGATAAAGGTTCGAGAATACCGCGCCTTTCTCCGGTAGTTGGGTTGATCTGTTCCATTGAATCGGCCAACTCTTGAAGTTTATCAAGGTTAAATTCCTTTCTCGCATTGTCCGGGTCTTCATGGAAGTTTTCTAATGGCGCATAAGAAATGCTACCCGCTTCAACTGTAACTTCTGGTGTTTGGCTCTCTTTTTTTTTCGAGCTGCCACTCATTAGATCTGAAAGGTTGAAATCATCTAGCCCTGATAAATCAGCACCTTTCTTTTTAGTATCCGTAGTCATTATTCAACTCCTCCCATTTTTTCAAAGATAATGCGGAATGCTTCTTGAAACTCTTTACCAGCTTCACGAGCTGATGAACTTCCTTTTACTTCCCATACAGGAACGCCGTTTTTTAATGCCGCAGGGATTGACGTTCTAATGCCAATTCGCGCACGAATAAGCAAGTGAGAGTAGTTTTGAATAAGGCTTGTTAGTGTCTCTTTCTGATCGGCAGAGCGAGAGTTAAAGCGGTTTGGTAACATGCCTAAAAAGTTTAGGTCAGGGTTCCATTTCTCTTTAACGCCAAAAATGGTCTTTAACATTTTCGTGATACCGTCAATGCTGTATTCCTCTAGCTCGATTGGAGCTAACACGTGATCAGCAACTAATAGTGCGGCAGTCATGCGCAAACCTAAAGTTGGCGGGGTATCAATGACGCAATAATCAAAAGACTCACTTAGGTTGATTACGTTCTTTTTGAATTGCGCTAACACTTGAGGTTGAGCACGTTCAATATCAGCCATTGCTTCATCGGCTTCAATCAGTGTGATGCGCTCTTGCGGCTCAACACTAACTACTTCTTGATTGAATAATTGACTAGCGACTATCTCTGAAACAGAGTGAAAAACCTTTAGCGTTTTTGAAGCGTTGGCTTGAGGGTCAAGGTCAATAAAAAGCACTCGCTTACCTTGCTCCGACAAAAACATGGCCAGGTGTAGAGCGATTGTTGTTTTACCTGGGCCACCTTTTTGATTGGATACCGTGATGGTCTGCATGGTTCTAATCCTTCTTTGATTCAAATGTCTTCTATGTTGCCGCAATTATGGGCTTTTTCGTGCGCACGAAAAAGCCCGTATTACTAATTAAGCGACTTTATAACGCGCCCCCAACGTGCGCTGTTCTACAAAAACAAGCTCTCCTGATGCAACCATTTCAGCCCAAGCTTCTTTCCAGCCTTCCAGGTTGTCACGTGTAGACCATGTCATTGCAGCGAAGTGCGTGAATGTTTCGCCTTTGAATTGCGTATTCAGAACAGACAGAAGCTGTTGCTTTGATGCGTTAAGAGGGGATTCGAGCTGATTGACATCACAGCGATTTTGACAAATTCCAGCATCACAATTTTTACAAGTCATGTTTTTATCCTCAATAGTCGAAGGGTTAATTCAGCATTGAACTAAGTGGTGGTGCTCAATGCCTATACATATAATATAATACACTAGCGGTATTATATCAAGCTATTTTTTTGCATATTTGATTGATTACCTAACTTGCTTAATATCATCTTCGGGACTTGCTAGATTCGCAGCATATAGCATTCTGCGCCATGCGTTTGCATCAATTTCTCGGTGTTCCTTTTTATCGCTTGCGGTTTCCCATTTCCGCACAATAGAACAGCCTTTTGAGCTTACCGTCTTACCGAGAAAATAGCCTAATTTGGCTTGAGACAATCCGAGATAAGCCCGTAACCACTTTATTTGCTCTGGCGTTGGTGAAAGATAATCGGGATCACTCAAAGGCAAAGCGCATTGAGAGTTCATTAAATCATCGAGCGTAATTTGCGATTCAAGATTGCTGTATAGCGTTTTATTTTCACTCATATTAAAAGCCTTAGCGCGGCACACCGTGCCGCGCAGTCGTAATTAAATTATCCCATGTTCAGCGAAAGAATAAGTTTCTTCAACACTAACCACTATGTGATCCAAAGTGCGAACATCAATCAACGCCAGCGCGTCTTTTATTCTTTGCGTTATGCGGCGGTCAGAATTAGATGGGGTTGCAACGCCAGAGGGATGGTTGTGTGCGATGATACAGGCCGCCCCGTTATGCTTGAGAACGGACTTTACAACCTCACGCGGATATACAGAGGCACTATCAATCGTTCCCTGAAAAAGCTCTACAGCCTCAATTAGTCGGTGCTGATTATCGAGTATTAGCAGCAGGAAAATTTCACGCTCAGATGTAGCAAGGCGGGTTTGGCAAAAGCCTTTAACTAGATCAGGACTGGTAAAGGCATCACAAGTTTTGATTTTTTTTGCAAAAATAGCGGCTGCTTGGTCAATGATGTGTTGCTCGTCTGGTGTAAACATAGCGTTTCTCCGTTGCAGGTCATGGAACCATTCCCGACCTTTCATAGTAATTATACCGCCCCATTGGGGCGGTGTCTACTTTATTTTCACATATCGAGCGTTTTTTTTGAGTATTATTTTTCAGCCTTTCCTTTTATTTTTTCCTTATCTTTCAATGCGTTCAACTCACCTTCTAGCATGGCTCTTTGCTCTATAGCTGTACTGAGCTTTTCCCTTTCAGCATCGAGCTTGCTTCTCACTTCGACTAACTCTTGACTGCTGGTATCAATCCTTACCTGGCGTTCTTCAAGCTGCTTCTCGTGATGTTTACGATCAGTTTCAGACTGGCTTTTGGTCTTTTCATAAAAAAATAAAAAAACTTATTGATAGCGGAGCGTTACTTGAAGCGAGTAAGGAGGTTTTATGCTGGCTGTGGTAAAGCTTGTTGATGCGTCTCCTTGCATCAATAGCTTTTCCATCAGACAAGCATCGGTGATGAGTTATTCACAATGGATCAGTTTCTTTTTAATAATAAAGTTTTTAAAGGTTTTTAAAGAGTTTTTAGATCTTTTTAGTGGCTTGTAACCCATTGTATTTGAAAGGTTTTTAGAGTTGAACAGCAACACTTTCTCCGGTAACAGCAACAGATCTTCCGTAAGATCACGTTAAACAGCAACACTTTCTCCGGTAACAGCAACTTTTTCTCCGTACTAACAGCAACACTTTCTCCGCCAGTTCAACAACTTATCAACAGATAGTGTGGATAAGATTTGACCAGCATCCCAAAAAGTACAAATAGCAACTTTACTTTTTAAGTTGTTGCTGTAATTATTCGGGGCACAAGAAAATATTTGTTGGTTAGGTCTAATTATGAAAAAACTTAGTAAATTCAGGGAGCCAATAAATGTGTTTCCTGCTGCTCTTGGAGCTGCTGAACAAGATGTTTTTGCTCTCGTGTTGTGTGAAATATCAAAAGTTGTGGGCTTTAATAGCACTCAAATAAAGCAAAGTGATGATTTTGAAAAGAAACCGATACCTTATCAATTTGAGTTTTCAGAAGAAGAACTGACAACGTTGTTTCAATGTTCCGTTGATAATTTACGCAAAACTCTAGAGCCAGCCGCTAGATCTCTGGTAAGGCGCGATGTTTCGTATTCATCTGATCAGGGCTTTGATGTTTTTTCTCCTATATCGCGGGTTCGTTATCACATGGGGCAGACTTTCTTTATAGAAATGTCTCCTAGTGTGGCTGAATTGCTTGCTGAAAATGTTGAAGCTGGTTTTTCAGAAATGGATTTCAAGTTGTTTGTTTCTCTTAGTGGTCGTTATGAGCGTCGATTACTAAAAGCGTTGTCTCAGTGGAAACACAACCCTAGTAAAGAGATTAAGTTTAAGATCCAAGATTATAGGGATTATATAGGGCTTGAAGACGGTGAATATCAAAGGACTGAGGCGCTTGTCAGAAAGACCATTAAGAAGCCTATAGCGGATATTATCGAGAAATCAGAGGGTTGTTGGGTTCCTACTGATCCCGATAAAAAAGGCTTTCTCTTGACTCGTGAGGGAAAGGGAAGGGCATACACACATGTAATTTTTAAATTGCGGTACGATCCTAAAGCTGCTTTGTTACTTTAGTTGTTATGCTTCCGGTGATAATAGATCTAATAGCAACATTTTCTCCGGGAGCAAACAGCAACACTTTCTCCGTGGGCTAGAACCCGCCTAACAGCAACACTTTCTCCGTGAGCTAGAACCCGCCTAACAGCAACGCTTTCTCCGTGAGCTAGAACCCGCCTAACAGCAACGTTTTCTCCGTGAGCTAGAACCCGCCTAACAGCAACACTTTCTCCGTGAGCTAGAACCCGCCTAACAGCAACGCTTTCTCCGTGGGCTAGAACCCGCCTAACAGCAACGCTTTCTCCGTGGCCAGGATGCGTTAACAGCAACGTTTTCTCCGTGGCCAGGATGCGTTAACAGCAACGTTTTCTCCGTGGCCAGGATGCGTTA
>NZ_JAWOVO010000030.1:11528-44620 GCF_033339955.1 Vibrio sp. 1731
ACAGCAACGCTTTCTCCGTGGCCAGGATGTGTTAACAGCAACGTTTTCTCCGTGGCCAGGATGCGTTAACAGCAACGCTTTCTCCGTGGCCAGGATGCGTTAACAGCAACGCTTTCTCCGTGGCCAGGATGTGTTAACAGCAACGTTTTCTCCGTGGCCAGGATGCGTTAACAGCAACGTTTTCTCCGTGGCCAGAGTGGAGGAAATAACAACGGTTTTTCCTTTTATTAAGTTGTTAGTGATTAAAAATAAAGCAAATTTATCCTTGACGGGATATATTTATATCCCATATAATACAATGGAACCGAACAAGAAGGGGGTTCAAAAGGGAACACCCCTGTATAGGAGGTATCTTGATAATCAAATCCTTTAATCGCTCTTTAACAGCCAGTTTTTTTATTGCCAGGGTCGGCCAAGTAGGGAAACCCATGTGGGAACCTTACACAGCCAATAACTCGTTTATGGTTTTCAGTGAAAATCCAGAGTTAGACTTTCAAAGAGTTAAAGCGGCGTATGAGTCTGGCGCTTTCAAGGTCTTTTCCATTGGATCTTGTCAGCCCTTTATCAGACTCCGTGATGTTCGTGAAGTGTTAGCCAACGTGGAAAACATGAACGAACGCCACTTGAAGCAAATGGCACTGCTCGAACAGCACATAGCTTTACAGCAGGAAAAACTGGATAAACAACGCGAGTTGCTTAAAGCATTGCAAAAAGCGGCTTACGCGAACTGTTAACGATAGGGGGGCGAAAGCTCCCCTACAAACAAAGGAAATACATGATGAAAAGCAATAGTGAAGCGCAACGCCGATTAGCTTTGAAAGACAAGCTATCCGCTATCTGTACGGTTTCTGTGATGCAAGATGATGAAAAAACTAATTCTATTGGCGTATCGTTTGAATATTTAGGTGTTTTATACACAACGTATCTTGATGCAGACACAGAATGCGGTGAACTTCTAAAGCACAACCCGAATGACATTACTGTGATTGAAAATATTGGTACAACCAATGCTAATGATCTCATCGAATTTTTCGACGGCTTACCGAATATTGAAGGGATTTTGAAATAAGGGGCTATATGTCAGCGATACAAATTAAAGTGGATGGTGATCAGGTATCACTCATTTATGAAGAAAAGAACGGTGAAAACATCGCTAGGAGACTGAACCAACTCAAGGACGCTTTAGGTGTTACTTGGTATGGCGTGGCGGCGGTTTTTGGTTTAAAGCCAACTGAGGCTAGTGTAAGGCTCTTTAAGCGTTGGGCGCGAGATCCAAGCGCGGCAAGTTATCAAGAAATGCCAGAGAGCCAATGGAAATACTTGTTAACTCTCACAGAGGGGCAAGAAGTTATTAAACGCCAGGACTAGGGTTTATTGTGGCTCTTTAGAGTGGTTCATATTGGCGTAGCTCATTTAACTTGCTTGTTTATATTAATGAGCTATTGTTAGTGGGTAGGCTCGTATGGGTATAGTCAAAAAAGCTAGGCAGCTAAAAAGGTGATGTTTTGAAATTAAGTGTCGATTTTTCAAAACTGCATGAAGCAGTTTCAAAAATGAGTGAGAATGAAACTAATAGTGATGATCTAGAACTTGCACGACAACAAGCTATTGAAGCTGATCTTTGTTGTTCAAAGACTAGGTTAAAAGATGAATTTCGCATGAAGCCAAAACCCGATGCTGAACCCGTGAAGTTCTATAAAAATGACTATGGAAAGTCATTTGGTGTTTATCGCGTTGCTGATTGTGTGCCTATGAGAGAAAAGATTAACAAGATAACAGAAAAGCAAGATCAGAACGCCAAACGGTTGGGGCTACAATCCAGGCTAAATAGTCGGGTTTGTAAGGCTGGAAAGGTTATTGAAAAACTTATGGCTGAATCTCCGGTAGTTCTCGATACCGAAACAACAGGATTAAGCTCTATAGATCAGGTTATTGAAATTGGAATTTGTGATTTGTCCGGGCGGGTCTTAATGGAACAACGCATTAAGCCGACTGTGGCTATTAGTGACGGTGCTTTTGAAAAACACGGCATATCATTATCTGATTTGTCTGACTCTCCATCTTGGGAGGATGTGCTGGAAGAAGTGAAAGCAACTCTATCAGGTAGGAAAGTAATCATTTTTATCTCTGGCTTTGATTTGTCAATGATGGCACAAACTAGTGCCGCTTTTGATTTAGATAGCGAATGGTTAAAAAAACTCGATGTTAAATGCGCGATGGAATTGTGCGCTTTGGCTTTTGGGACTACTAACCGTTACGGTTCAATTTCCCTGGAAGATGCTAGTTACTTTGCACAAGCGGAATGGAAAGGTGAAGCGCATAGCGCGATTGCTGATAGCATCATGACCGCCGATATTCTCAATAATATTTATCAGTCATACCGAACCACACTTGACCAGTTAGAAGAATTAAAATGAAGGTAGCTAGAATTTACCTCAGAGTCAGCACAGAACAGCAAGATTTGACACGGCAAGAAAGGCTTATTTCTGAGGCTAAAGCTGCGGGATACTATATTGCGGGTGTCTATCGTGAAAAGGCATCTGGCGCTCGCGCTGATCGGCCTGAAATATTACGCATGATTGCCGATTTGCAACCAGGTGAGATTGTTAT
Organism: Vibrio sp. 1731; assembly: GCF_033339955.1. Lineage (NCBI taxonomy): Bacteria > Pseudomonadati > Pseudomonadota > Gammaproteobacteria > Vibrionales > Vibrionaceae > Vibrio > Vibrio sp. 1731. The sequence continues at coordinate 14,139 of NZ_JAWOVO010000030.1, forward strand.
TGCTGAGAAATTGGATCGTATTAGCCGATTACCTCTTGCCGAAGCTGAACAGTTGATAAAGGCCATAAAAGACAAGGGAGCTAAGTTGTCAGTTCCTGGGATCGTAGATTTATCAGATCTCGTTGATGATGCAGCCGGGGTTACTCGCATCGTTCTTGAATCTGTTCAAAATATGCTATTAAAGGTTGCCCTTCAATCTGCGCGTGATGATTACGAAGACCGAAGGGAGAGGCAAAGACAAGGCATTGAAGAAGCAAAGAAAGCAGGGCGCTTTACAGGTCGAAAAGCAGACACTAAACGGCATGACCTTATTGTTGCGCTCCGAATATCAGGTGAATCAATCTCTGATACCGCTAACAAAGCAAATTGTAGCGTTGCTACTGTTAAGAGGGTTTGGCGGGATTACAACCTCTCACAAAAGAAAATAAGCTCATAACCTTACTTACAGGCCAGGGATACGCACCTTTGATGATATGGCTCGTGCTTTTGAGTCTGAATGTCCTAGCTCATTGACTAACGCTGGTATGACAGTGGCCAGCATGTAGTTTATTACTGCGCTGCTAGGGGCTTTTTCGTCCTTTTCCCATTGTGCAATTCGAGAGTGTGTTAATTTCATTCCTAGTGCTGCGTTCATTACCGCTAACGCTTCTGTCAATGTTCCATCGCCACGTGTGACAATAGATCGCCATGTACTAACCAGGTTTGGCGAGTCGGGCTGAACTGTAGCAGGCTTTCCTACTCTGCCAGTTTTTTTGATCTGCGGTTTCAAATGGATTCCCTTTTGTATTGATGGCATAATTAAAAGGCCGGATTCTTCTTAGTCGAAGGGATGGCAGCCCCGGATCAGCGTGGTGGCTTGTCCGGGGCAATGTACCTATTTACCATTCTCTTTTCTATATCTTCCTATTTCATCAAAAACATCCAAAAAAGTTTGCCAACTCATTGAATGCCATCTGAACGGCTGACCACTATCAAATGCTTTAATTATTTCTCGCGTTGCATGACTCATTCCCTAGTCCTCCAAGAAAGAGGACGGTTGCCCGTCCTTTAATTTTAGTTACTTGCTGATGTGTAATTCACATAACTTGGCAAACACCCCTGCATGAGCTTCATGCTGAAAGTCTGCGACTGGGAACTTGTCACTCGTTAGAGCCTTTACGTTTTCAGGCTTTAGCTTACCAACAACAGACCAACCTTTAGGCTCCCCCTCTGCTAGACCAATGTTTGCATGGTCGTTTACAAGTGGCTCAACCGTGAATGATTCGAATTGGTTTAGCTCGTTAATGTCGCTGAAATAAAACAAAGTAGTCATTTGGATTTCCTTTTTAGTCGAAGGTTAATTAAATCGCAGTGAACTAAGTGGTGGTGTCCCTTGCGATATGTTTAATATAATACACTAGCGGTATTATATCAAGTGTTTTTTCTTCGTGCGCACGAAAAAAAACGCAAATTAACATTTTTTTGTGTGGTTTTATATGGGCTTTAGTTGGCGTTGTTTATAAAAAGAACAGTGAGATATTAGTTCAAATAATGGTCTGTAGTATTTATAAAATATACGATAAGCCTTTACTGGTAAGGCTTTGTGATTCTTTGCTTTTGCCTCCGACTAGCACAAAACCTAGTTGTTTAGTGTCATGTTGTTGTGATAACTGATGCATATTTATGAGTTATTTTCTACGCAAATAGTTGATATGTGCTATATGGAGTATTTTTTTTAATTGTTTCTGGAATTTTAACATCAAAATGGTATATATTGATTTTCAGGTTTGGTGGTTTTAACGTATGATCCAAGCCGGGTCTGATAAGGAGATTAAAATGAACCTAACGTCAGTATGTGCTGTTGGTGCTGTTGTTGCTTTAGGGGTTGCGGGTACTTTAGCCCCTGCTCCTGCGCAAGCAGCCTCCCAAGATGAATGTGCAATATGGATATGTTTACCTGGGGGCTTCCCCTCTGGTTGTGGCGCTGCTAAATCGGCTCTAAAAAAACGAATCAAGAAGTTTAAACCGCCTCTACCTGCTTTTTCTTCCTGTATGGTCAGTAGTGGCAGTAATAGCAGTCAAATGTCATACAACCATAACTTTGCGGCGCTTATCGCTGAACAGCGCATTTGTAAACGTTGGGACGGTAGGGATGATAACCGATGTGTTGGTGGTTGGGAGGTTATCCCACAGCACTATCAAAAAGGCACTCGTTGTCGTCGTGATCGTGACGGTTATCGTACTCCAAGAGGTTGTATTGCGACGAAACGATATGTTGATGTTTATGTAGACGGCCAAGCTGCTGGCCCAACTTACTACTGGTAGTTGAGGGGGCGGCTATGGATCTATTCGCTGTATTAGCTGTGTGCGCTGCTTTGTCGGGCGGGGATGCTCACAAAGATTTACCAAACGTGAGTAAATCTGAATGTGAAGCAGCAAAAGTTCAGTATCAAAGCACTTTGCAAACCATCCAGTTAACTGGATCAGATCGGGACGCCATTGGGCGAGTTGCTTTTGCGGAAGCGGCAAACCAAGGTGATAGTGGTCTAGCTGGCGTTGTATATACGATTTTGAATCGTCTAATTAGTGGTCAGTTTGGCAATACAGTCACGGCGATAGTCAATGCGCCCAATCAATTTGAACCTGTTCATAAAGCCGGAGGTTGGAAAGAACTTCCGATTTTATCACCCATTCAACAGACCCGAATCGAAACCATTATAAATTTGGCTCTCGAAGGACGATTGCCAGATTTGACTAATGGCGCTTTGTTTTTTCAAAACCCTGATGTAGTAGCCGCAAGAGAAAAGCAAGGAAGCGTATCAAAAGGATTAACTCACTTTGGCGGTTCTTCGCCATCGGCGGTTATTCAAGATCACGCTTTTTATGCCTCGATTAATAGTAGTGGTTCATCTTCTGCACCAGTGAAAGTTGAAGCAAAACGCCGACCTAAAGCGAAAGATTGGGATGCTTTTGGAGTCGCAGAAGATAAGGCTCTAGTCAGCGCCCAAGGCTGGAATGTGTTTAGCGATGGTGGGTCTTCTGAATCCGTCTTAATTGGCGGTAAGGATGTATCACAATGAATCTAGTAATTGTTGAATCACCAGGAAAAGTTAAAAAGATACGTGAGATTTTAGGGCAAGGCTGGGATGTTCAAGCGAGCGTTGGCCATGTGCGCGATCTTCCTGAGCGTGAAATGGGCGTAGAAGCGCCAGATTTTAAACCTCACTACGTCCCAACGGAAAGGGGTAAAGACGTATTAGCCAAACTTAAAAAGTCTGTCGATAAGGCTAATGCTGTTTATTTGGCAACTGACTTAGATCGAGAAGGTGAGGCGATTGCTTGGCACTTAAAGCAAGCGTTACGTTTGAATAATCCTCAACGAATTTTGTTTTCTGAAATTACCGCTAAGGCGATCAAGTCTGCTTTGGTGAACCCTACCGCTATTGATGTGAAAAAAGTTGCAGCTCAAGAAGGACGGCGAGTGGCTGACCGCCTTGTGGGTTATATGGTTTCTCCTAAATTAAGCCAAATGGCGGGTAGGCGTGGTTTATCTGCGGGGCGAGTCCAATCACCAGCCGTTAGGATTGTCGTTGATAGAGAACGAGCGATACGCAATTTTAAACCAACCAATCACTTTGGCGTTTTGCTTAATTTTGGTGAGTGGAATGCGGAGTGGGAAACCAAACCGTTCTTGCTCGATGGCCAAGATTACATTTTAGATAAAACGTTGGCTGATGCAGTGGCGAACATTCGTCATTTGAATGTTATTGATTGCGAAGAAAAGCAAGAGAACAAAGCACCACCACCGCCTTTTATTACCTCCACGATGCAGCAAGCGGCATCAAATAAGTTACGCATGAAACCGAAAGCAACGATGGATGCAGCTCAAAAGCTCTATGAGCAAGGGCATATCACTTACATGCGAACCGATAACCCTAATTTATCAGAAGATGCGCTGATGGAAATTTACCAAGTGTGCCAGGTAAAAGGCTTGCCTATGGTTGATAGCCCTCGAACTTGGAAAGCAAAAGGTGATGCTCAAGAAGCCCATGAAGCGATAAGGCCAACGCACTTTAATGTGGAAGACGCCGGGGAAACAAAAGAACAACGAGAGCTTTATAAGCTGATCTGGTTAAGAGCTTTAGGTTGTCAGTTAGCCTCGTCTAAATATGCAGTGCGCATTGCTAAATTGCGTGGTGTGGATGCCCTAAATGGAAAGCCTGTTGATTTCTTAGCTAAAGGTCGTGCGCTGATTTATGAAGGTTGGAAAGCCCTGTATAGCGATGACACGGAAAGCGATGAAGACAAAGAAAAGAACCTTGAAGGTGCGAATAATCCAGTACCTAAGCTAACACCAGGGGAAACAATTACCGCGCATTCTGGCCAGGTTCAAGCCAAGAAAACTAAAGCTCCATCCCGATTTACAGAAGCGGCTTTGATTAAAGAGCTTGAAAGGATGGGAATTGGAAGACCGTCTACGTATGCGGCCATTATGGAAAACATTAAGGGGCGAGGCTTCGTTGCTGATGATAAGGCCGGAAAATATTTACTACCTACAGATATAGGTGAGTTGGTTGTTGATGCGTTGGTAAATAGTCACTTTAGTTTTATTGAATATGACTTTACTCGTGAAATGGAAAACAAGCTTGATCTAGTAGCTGATGGCCGTTCGTCATATCGAGAAGTAGTTTCAACTGTTCATAGCTCGTTAGAGCGAGAAATGGAACACATGAAAGTGACAGCCGCGCCAGAGCATCCATGCCCTGACTGCGGTAAACCTATGTTTCTAAAAAAAGGGACTAAACCGTTTTTTGGCTGTTCTGGATACCCGGAATGTTCAACAACATTACCAGCCGTAGGAGGCAAGCCAGGTAAAAAAGTTGTTCGAGAAATTGCTGATGTGCCCTGTCCTAAGTGCGGGAAAGAGCTTGTTAGGCGCAAAAAACGGGCGATTGGTGGAAAGAAAGGGTACGACTTCTTTGGTTGTTCTGGTTTTCCTGCCTGTGATGCTAAGTATCAAACAGTTGGTGGAAAGCCAAAAATTTGAACTTAGTTAATCAAAGTTATGTATATTGATAATCAATATGCTATACTTTGATTTAAATGGGATGGATTATTCATGGAGAGAGCGACAACGAAGAAAAAACAATTAAAATGTCCAATTTCGACAAGCAATATTGGACATTTTGAAATGAAACATGACGTTATCAGTGAACCAGAGCTGATTGATAACCTGGAAAGCAAAGCAGTAAAAACAATGGCTTTAGTGCAGGGTGAAGACGGTAAATTTTGTATTTATGTAACCCTGACATGGAAGGAGGGAAGACAGCTCTTAGAAACACAACGTAAAGAACCAAGGACTTGGGCGAGTCTTGATCGTCTTGTTAAACACATTAATCAAAAGTACGAAAACGTACCAATTATTCAGTTGGAATTAAGGAGTAATAACAATGAAAACGGCAAACATCAAAAGCGTGAACGGAGTGGAAAAGAAAGAAGTTAGAAAAACTCGTCAGTTCATGGCCAACCTTTGGTTGGTGGTGTGTATGGTGATGATTCCAGAAATCGCAATGGCTAACCCAATTTCAGATGGCGTTGATTGGGTTCTAGACCTTCTTACTAATGGCATTGCGCGAAGCCTGGCTATCATCGGTATTGTTTTTCTTGGTTATATGGCTTGGGCTGGTCGCATTACAGGCGAGGCGTGTGGAAAATTCGTCGGCGGTATCGTTCTAGTCTTTGGTGGTGCAACCATCGTTGACCTGATTATCGCAGCCGTATCTTAAGGGGGCTGCAATGGCATCAGGTATCGATCCGCTATTTGTTGCCGCCACGCGCCCCGCGATGAAGTGGGGCGTCACTCTTGACGGCATTATCATCGGGGGTGGTCTGGTTGGGATCGCTATGATTGGAACCGGGAACCCCTTCACTTTACTTCTCTATTTACCAATTCACGGCGTTATGTATCTGCTGTGTTTGCGTGACCCTCGCACCTTTAGATTAATTCTGCTTTGGGTTGGTACAAAAATGAAGTCTCTTGGATGGCGACATTGGGGAGCATCAACGGCCACACCGTTGGTAAACACTCGCGGCGTAAGGAGAATGCCAAAATGACAACGGAAAAACGCAAAGTTCAAGAAGTGCCTTGGCATCGAGAAAACCCGGTTGCAGACTTCATTCCTTATCATGCTCAAGTGAATGAAAATACTGTTAAAACACAGGGTGGTGATTATCTGCAAATTATCAAACTGGATGGTGTCGCGCATGAGTCGGCAGATCCTAGTGATGTGGAAGTGTGGAAAGAGCAGCTTAATATTTTGCTTCGAAACATTTCTTCACCACAAGTTTGTTTGTGGACGAATACTGTACGCCGTGAAAGCACTGTATACCCAAACGGTAATTTTTCAGGAGAGTTTGATTCTGGCCTAAATGAAAAATACCGTGACCATGTAACCAAAAAGCAAATGATGGTTAACGAGCTGTATCTAACTATTGTTTATCGTCCGGCGGCTACAAAAGCATTGGGGTTCTTTTCCAAAATGGAAAAGAACAAAGAAGTGCTACGCCATCAACAAGAGGAAACTATCGAGAAGCTAGATGAAATTGTTTCTATCGCTGTTAGCTCTCTCAATCGTTATGTTCCAAGGGTTTTAGGAACATATCTACGCAATGATATTTTGCACTCGGAAGCATTAGAGTTCCTAGATTTTCTAGTGAATGGCGATTGGATGCCTAGAGCGTTACCGCGCAAAGTCTTGTCTGAGTGCATAGCGCGAGTTCGCCCGTTCTTTGGTGCTGATGCCTTTGAACTTCGCGGAGTTACAGACTCTAAAATGGGCGCTTGTCTTGGCATTGCTGAATATCCAGAAGGAACAGAAGCGGGGCTGCTAAATGCTTTATTATCTGCGCCGTTTCAAATGGTTCTGACTCAAAGCTTTAATTTCTTATCTAAGCCAGTAGCCGTTGAGTTGTTAAGTCAGCAACAGCAACGATTGGAAACTACGGGTGATTTAGCAATATCTCAGGTTGATGCAATCAATGATGGGCTAGATGATTTGGCATCAGGAAGGATTGTATTTGGTGAGCACCATTTGTCGCTAACTGTCTTTGGTGACACACCTCGCCAACTTCGAGCTAATTTGTCTGCGGCACGTACAGAGCTTGCCGATTGCTCAATGGTTGTTGCTCGTGAAGATTGGGCGTTGGCTGCGGCATATTGGGCGCAACTACCAGGTAACACAAAATACCGTCCTCGTCCTGCGCCTATATCGTCACGTAATTTTGCCGGATTTTCTAGCTTTCATAATTACCCAACAGGCCAGCGAACAGGGAATCAATGGGGTTCGGCTGTAACCATGTTTAAAACCACTTCTGGCGCACCATATTACTTTAATTTTCATGAGCCATTAGATAACGCTAAAGCTAAGAAAAAAGAGCAATTAGAGCGTGAAATGAGGAGTAAGGCACTAGAAGAGCTGGAAGGTAAGGAAGAACAAAAAGCTTTAGGTAACACGTTAATTATCGGGCCATCTGGTTCTGGTAAGACGGTTGTTCAAGGCTTCTTAATGGCACAGAGCAAAAAGTTTAACCCTACTCAGGTGATTTTCGATAAAGACCGAGGGCTAGAAATTTATGTTCGTGCAAGTGGTGGGGTTTACCTGCCTCTTAAAAGTGGCGTTCCAACTGGTTTTAACCCGTTCCAGTTAGAAGACACCGAAGAAAACAAACTGTTCTTGGTTAATTTGGTGAAAAAGTGCTGTGGTGGCCAATTCACTAACCAGGAAGAAAAAGAGATTTTCAGTGCAATTAATGGCGTTATGGGATTACCAATCCAAAAACGCCGTTTAGGGCGCTGTATGGACTTTCTAGATCCTGTTTCTGATAGTGGCCCTGCTGCGCGATTAGCTAAGTGGTGTAATGGTGGTTCGCTTTCTTGGGTATTGGATAATGATTCTGATGCGTTGGATTTCACAAACAACAATATGTTTGGTTTTGATGTGACTGAGTTCCTAGATAACGAAGAAATCAGAACGCCAATAGTGATGTACCTATTCCACCGTATTGAATCTTTAATTGATGGTCGTCGCTTTCAGATGTTCATGGATGAGTTTTGGAAACTACTTCTCGATGAATACTTTGAAGACCTGGCGCAAAACAAACAGAAGGTTATACGTAAGCAAAATGGGATCATGGTTTACGGTACTCAATCACCGAAAGACGTTCTCAAATCTAAAATTGCTCACTCTTTGATTGAGCAGTGCGCAACGTTCCTATTTATGCCGAACCCTAAAGCAGACCGTAAGGATTATGTAGACGGATTGCATTTAACTGAGCGTGAATACCAGTTAATCAAAGAAGATATGGCTCCTGGCTCTCGTCGTTTTTTGATTAAGCAAGGACATAACAGTGTAGTAGCAGAGCTGAATTTAAAAGGTTTTGATGATGAGTTGGCGGTTATTTCTGGCACAACAGATAACGTTTCGTTGATGACTAACATCATTGAACAGCATGGGGAAGACCCGGCAATTTGGCTACCTATTTTCCACGAGCAACGGAGGTTTGCGAAATGAAAAAACCATTATTAGCGGCTGCAATCGCCCTGACTATTGGCGTATCTCAACCAAGTTTTGCCGGAGGTATCCCGGTTATTGATGTGGCGGGATTAACGCAAAGCATTACGCAAGTTCAGCACATGATGACGCAAATTCAACAGATGCGAAATCAACTGGATACGGCGCGTCAAAACCTTAATAGCATTAAGGGGGTGCGCAATATGGCCAACGTTATTAACTCTGCCTATGACACAGCAATCGACGTTGATCCTCAGTCCATTTTAAGTTCTACAGGGCTGAAAAATGCCAGTGATTTAACTCGTGTTACTGGTGCGGGTGCTGACTTGCTGAATAGCGGCAATTTAGAGACAGCGAATTGGTTAGCTCAATCTCAAAAATCTTTGGAACAGTCTAAAGCTCGTTTTACTGAATTAAGCGGCTTGGTTTCAAAGGTTAATGCCGCGCCGGAGCAAAAGGACATTCTTGATCTGCAAGCTCGTATTGGCGCAGAAGAAGTGATGCTTCAAAACGAAATGGCCAAATTAACTATGCTTCGCTCTCAGGCAGAAGCTAATCAGGCTATTCATGCTCAAAAGGTAAAGCAAGCGTCTATTCAATCGTCCGGTCAACTTAGAACGGTATCGTGGTAAGAGGGTATTAATATGATTTTTTCGTGCGCACGAAAAGTTGCAATTTTGGCAGTGGCTACTACTTCGCTAGCTGGTTGCTTTGAAAGTGAGAAAGTAATTGAACCAGTTCAAAGCGTTGAGTGGTTTAAGTCTAATGATAATGTACGTAAGGAAACGTTGGAGAAATGCGCGAACAATCCAGGTGAGCTAAAAGAAACACCAAATTGTAAAAATGCGCTAGAAGCTGAAACACAGCTTTCTTCTGGTTCCCTTAAAAACGTTAGTAACTGGTAAGGGGATTCGTTATGGCGTCCACAAACCTGTTTGAAGCGATTTTCGATAAGGTAGATACGGCGCTGGATACGTATATCGTCAGCACCGTTGGGGATATTATTGCATTCATTAACCCAATCTTTAGCAGTTTGTTAATTATATGGATTGCTATTTGGGGCTATCTGATGCTATTCGGGAAAGTAAGTGAACCTCTACAAGAAGGGGTTTTTCGAATACTTAGAATTGGCTTCATTATGGCGCTTGGCTTAACTGCTGGCACTTACATGGGGGTGGTTGTAGACGTTCTAGCACATGGCCCGGAAGAAATCGCGTCTATAATCACAGGCTCACCTACTGGCACATCAGCCGCAACACTAGATAACCTTTTCTCAAAAGTCTTTGAAGTGTCAGAAGCTGCTTGGGATATGGGCGGGATATTAGACGGTAATTTTGGGATGTATTTGATCTCATTAATCGTTTTGGTTGTTGGGGCAGGGCTGGCGCTTGTAGTGGCTTTCTTGATTCTTCTAAGCAAAATCATGACAACGGTTCTTTTAGGAATCGGGCCTCTATTTATCGTTATGTTGTTGTTCAACGCTACACAACGTTTCTTTGAAAGTTGGTTAGGTATGGTTATGAACTTTGGATTTATCCTGGTTCTATCTGCTGCTATCGGCAGTCTAATGACCACGCTTGCGAGTAGCTATATCACTGCAATGTCCGGCGCTGATGCAAGCGCACTTGCCAACTTAGGTGATGCGGCGATGTTATGTATCGTCTTTGGCCTTTGTATCCTGGTTGTAAAACAAGTTCCTTCTGTTGCGGCTGCTTTAGGTGGCGGCGTGGCTTTGGCAACACAAGGCGCGATAGGTGCAACAATGAGTGCAATGCGTCCAACTAATATCCGTAGGCAGTACCGAAACGCACAACGTGATTTACGTTTAGCGGGAGGGGCCGCAGCTAAACCGCTTACTAGTAGTTATGGGGCAGGTAGGAAAGGTTATGCGGCATATCAAAAACGCTTCGGAGCTGGCAACTCTATAACCGGATCTGCTGGTTAATCAAATGTAATTACTAACCAAGAAAAGCCGCATCTTTCTGATGCGGCTGTTTTCTTACATTCCTACAAAAAAAGGACAGGCTTTAAGTTGTTAAAATGTTGTATATTGATAATCAAAGTGCTATATTTTGATTATCAATCACAAACACATCGAGCATGGAGAGTTTCGAAGTGAATATTAAAAAACTAACAATTGTTTCGTTGGCATTGGCTTTAGGGGCGTGTACGTCCGTCCCGCCTCCACCTCATTGTAAAGATGATGGAAAAGGCTTACAGCCTATCAACCCTGAAATGTTAACTCAGGAAACCATTAACACAGTTCGAGCCAGTGAAAAGGCTACTGAACGTTTTGATTCACGTGGAGGGAACCGAAAATGACCGACAAAAAATCAAGAAAACCATCTAAAGCTGAATTGGAAAAGAAATATTTTCAAGAGGCGAGTGAATGGGATCAGGACGTTATGGCTCGTTCTAATAAGTCAGAAAAGCGCGCTTGGTCGGTTGCAATTTCGGTTGGCTTGATTGCGATCCTAGAAGCCGTGGGTTTAGCGGCTCTTGCCCCTCTAAAAACGGTTGAGCCTTATGTTATCCGTGTTGATAACAATACTGGTGTTGTTGACGTTGTATCGTCGCTTAACGAAACCGATGGAGAGATTAAAGCCGGTGCGCAGGAGTCACTTGATAAGTATTGGCTTGGTCAGTATTTGCGCCATAGAGAATCTTACCAGTGGGAAACACGAAACTATGATCGCCAAATGGTTGGGCTTTTGTCTGGTGCTTCTGTTCAACAAGATTATGCGGCTTACACAGATCCTCGCCAAAATCCTAACGCCCCGGTTGCTATCTACGGCCAAAATACTGAGGTGAATACTAAGGTGAAGTCGATTAGCTTTATTGGTTCGCCTGAGAAAATGGAGAACGGCGAAATTCGCACTACTGCGTTGGTTCGTTATACCAAACAAGTTAAACGCGCAGGGGAAACCACACCATTAAGCCATTGGGCGGCAACTGTTAGCTTTATTTATATCAACGGAAAAATGAAAGACGATGATCGCCTATTGAATCCGTTAGGCTTCCAGGTGGTGAAGTACCGTAATGACCAAGAAAGCATTGGGGGCTGATATGAAACAGTTTAAGCAGTTATCCGGTATTGCTTTGATGCTATGTCTAGGTGTTTCTAGTACAGCTCACGCCTTAGAAGTTCCGGCGGGTGGTAAGTACGATAAACGAGTTAAGTTTATCAATTACAACCCGGCAGAAGTGGTTAAGTTGGTGGGTCACTATGGTTTTTCAACTCATATTCAATTTGGCGTGGCTGAACAAGTTCAGCAAATCGCAATGGGTGATACTGATGCCTGGAATGTAGCTCCGGTTGATAACCATATTTTCATCAAGCCAAAAGGTGAAAAAGCAACAACCAATATGACGGTAATTACTACTCGTCGAGTCTACAACTTCGAGCTTTCGGCTCATTGGTCGCAAAATGGTGCACATCCTCATCCTAATGACATGTTCTTTCAAATTAACTTCAAATACCCGGATGAAATTGCCGCCGCCGCGAAAGCAGAAGCCGAGGCTAAAAAGCTTCAAGCTAGGCTGAACCAAACCAATAAACCAGTTCCGGCGAATTGGAATTATTGGTCTAAAGGTTCAGAAGAAGTTACGCCGAAAAAAGCCTTTGATGATGGCCGTTTCACATACCTTAGCTTTACTAACAACGCTGAAATGCCAGCAATTTATGTTGTAAACCCTGATGGAACGGAAAGCTTAGTTAATACCAGTATTGATCCTGAAAACCCGGACACAATTGTGGTTCACAAAGTGGCTCGTCAATTGGTAATGCGTAAAGGTAATTCTGTGGCGTGTATCTTCAACAAATCGTATGACCCTAACGGTGTGACTAACAGGACAGGAACAACGTCACCAGGGATTCAACGTGTGATCAAGGGGAATTAATAATGGCTGAGAACGTACACAACGAAGTTGATGAAACTCAAGACGCTGTAGAGCGCGGTTTACCTTCTGTAAATAAGCAAAACAAACCAAAGGGCGGTGTTGGCCAGAAAATTATAGTAGGCATGGTTGGTATCGTAGTGGTGCTTGCATTAGTGGCCGTAAATGGCGGTTTTAGTCCTGAAACAGAGTCTCAACAGGTAGATATTAAATCTAATGATGAGATTGGAAATCGACTTGGCCCGGCTCCGGCTTTACCGCCGCCGCCGCCCCCGCCACCGCCAGAAAAGGAAGCTGAACCTAAAACACCAGATATTATTCAAACTGGTCAGATTGCGCCGCCGCCACCGCCTCAGTATGTGACAGTAAACAACGATCGCAATCAAGAACCGACGCCCCTAGAGCGCAAGCAACAATCCAACCTTTTGGCGTTTGGTAATGTATCACGCGCACCAGGTGGACAACAGCAAAGGTCAGCCGAAGAAATAGCGCAACAGTACGTTAACCAACAAACAAACGGGGGTTTTATAGGAAGCGAAGAAGCGGAAAGAGCTGATGGACTAGGCGCCCAAATGAAACCAACCTCATTAGATGGGTCTAGAGCAGGGCTTATTGCTGATAGAAACATGTTCGTTACACGTGGCACTTTCTTGGACTGTGCTTTAGAAACAGCGATTAGCTCAGACGTACCAGGAATGACCAGTTGTCGATTAACTCGTGATGTATATAGCACTAGCGGCAAGGTTGTTTTGCTGGAAAGAGGCTCACGCATTACCGGGCAATATCAAGGCGGTTTACAGCGTGGTAAGGCTCGTATTTTCGTTTTATGGACTCGTGTTGAAACTCCTAATGGCGTAGTGGTTAACCTCGATTCTCCGGGCACAGACTCTTTGGGGCGTTCTGGTCATTCAGGTTACATCGACTCGCATTTTTGGCAACGTTTTGGCGGTGCAATCATGCTTAGTCTGATTGACGATATTGGGACGTATGCAGCTAACCAAGCATCAGGAAGTAGCTCAGGTAATAATCAAATTCAATTTGGTGGAACGGCTGAAACAGCTCGTGATGCTGCGGGTATTGCGTTAGAAAACTCTATCAATATTCCAGACACGCTATTAAAGCACCAGGGCGAACACATCAATGTGTTTGTGGCGCGTGACCTAGATTTTAGGGGGGTATATGAACTCAGAGCACAATAAAGCAACGTCATTGTTGGAGTACCTTTCGGTACTTCAACCTTTCCTAGACGATCCAGACAACACCGAAATTGTGATCAATAAGCCAGGTGAGGTGATCACGGAAAGTAGGAAAGGTTGGACTTACTTTGATGTACCAGAACTGACTTTTTCAAAGTGTTTCAATTTGGCCAAACTGACGGCGACATACTCCGGGCAAAGTTTGGATGAAAGAAAACCAATACTGTCTGCAACGCTCCCTCACGGGGAGCGTATTCAGATTGCTATTCCACCCACAACTTTAGATGGCCATGTAAGCCTAACTATTCGAAAGCCTTCTCATATTGAGTTTGATTTGATGGATTATGAAAAGCAGGGCTTTTTTGATGAATGTGAAGATTTTAGTGATGAGTTAAGCAGTGAAGAAAAGACGCTTCTTGAACTCAAGGAAAATAGGAAGTTCAGAGAGTTTTTAGAATTAGCGGTTAAGTCTCGTAAAAACATCATTGTGTCAGGCTCTACAGGTTCAGGTAAAACAACGTTTTTCCGGTCGCTACTAAAGCAAGTACCAGATGATGAACGGTTGATTAGTATCGAGAACGTAGATGAATTAGGGCTGTATAAAACCCACTCCAATACTACGAGTTTGTTCTATTCAGCAGGGGGGCAAGGCGTGTCACCTATAACACAACAAGACCTCTTAGAGAGTAGCTTGCGCATGAAACCGGATCGGATTTTTGTTGCTGAATTAATCCGTGGCGATGAGGCGTTTTATTACCTTCGAAACGTCAACAGTGGCCACCCTGGAAGTATTACCACAATGCACGCCAATAGCGCAAAGCTGGCTATTGAGCAGCTTGTTTTGTTTCTGAAAGAGTCACAAAGCGGCTCAACAATGAGCCGTGAAGACATCAAACAACTGTTGTTTATGTGTGTGGATATTATCGTGCAGATAAAGAACGTGCGAGGTAAGCGCGTTGTAACGGAGATTTATTATGATCCAGAGTTCAAACGCAGCCAAATGGCTTAAATTAACCTTAATATTGGCTGTGCCAATTCTAGCGATTGTTGGTTGGGCTTGGTTAAGTGGGTACTTTTATCTTGAATTGGCCGGACTCGATGGAGGCGCGGCCACTCCTTTAACGTTGTATCAATATTGGTTTTATTACGGCCAAGACAAAACCACTCTAACGTGGCTCTCAGTTGCGGGGCTTGGTGGTTTGTTCGTGATTTGTTTACCTATCATCATTGCGTTTAGTCCCGCTAAAATAAAATTGTTTGGCGAGGCTAAATGGGCAACAGTTAAAGACTTGAACGAAGCAAATCTATTTGCTGAAAATGGGATTATCGTTGGTCAAATATCTAAGTTCTTTGGGCTTTCAAAACGTTATTTAGTGTTTGGTGGTTCTACTCACGTTTTAATGTCTGCGCCAACACGAAGCATGAAAGGGGTAAGTGTGGTTATCCCTAACTTGCTTTCGTGGAAAGACTCGGCGGTTGTACTAGACATAAAGCAAGAGAACTGGGATATAACCTCTGGTTTCCGTTCTGCGCATGGTCAGGAATGTTTCTTGGTTAACCTAGCACCTCGTGACTATCGCACTCACCGTTGGAACCCTCTTTACTACATTAGTGACGATCCATCTTTCCGAATTAATGATATTCAGAAGATTGGTAACATGTTGTTCCCTAAGATTGATAATGAGGCTCCTATTTGGCAATCCTCGGCGCGTTCTTTGTGGTTAGGTTTGATTCTATACCTTATCGAGACAGAAGAACTTCCTGTAACGATGGGGGAGGCATTACGACAACTAACAATGGGTGATGAGCGATTAGCTGAAATAGTGGACGCGAGACAAGAAAGTGACAATCCGCTTTCTGATGAATGTTACCTGGCGTTAAAAGAATACTTAGACACACCAGATAAAACTCGTGGCTCAGTTCGTAAAGGCTTTACTTCGGCGTTAGAACTTTTCTATAACCCAATTATTGATGCGGCTACCGCAGAGAACGATTTTGATTTGCGTGATCTACGTAAAAAACGAATGACAGTTTATCTTGGTATCACGCCGGACGATTTAGAGCGTTTATCTCCACTCATTAACTTGTTCTTCCAGCAAGTGATTGACTTAAACACTCGTGAGCTTCCAGAACAAAACCCGGATTTGAAATACCAAGTGTTGATGCTGCCGGATGAGTTCACAGCGATGGGTAAAGTCGGGATCTTGTCTAAAGGTATTAGTTACATTGCGGGTTATGGTCTTCGTATGTTGCCTATCATTCAGTCACCAGCTCAGTTAAGAGAAGTGTATGGCGCTGATGCGGCTGAAACGTTTATTGAAAACCATGCAATGCAAATTATCTTTGCTCCGAAAAACCAAAAAGTGGCCGAAGAAATATCTAAAACGCTTGGTACAACAACGGTCAAAAATAAATCGGACACTCGCCAAAAAGTTGGTAAAGCCAGTCGAAGCGAAAGCTCTAGTGATACAGGTAGGGCGCTTTTACTTCCTCAAGAAGTTAGGGCGATTGGCCAAAAAGCGGAAATCCTTTTGCTAGAGAATTGCCCTCCAATCATGTGTGAAAAAATTACTTGGTATAAAGACAAGGTTTTTGCTGAAAGGGGGAACAACCTTAAAGCGTTAGAAGATGGGGATGAAAACGCAATTAAATGGCCAAGCCCTCTAGTACCAAAAGTTGATCCTAACAGTCGAGTGAAAGGCAAAATTGAGTTTATGAGCAATTCAATGAACGAGGCCGAAGCTCAAACTGAAACAGTTGAACGGAAAATTACGGTTGAAGATATTGAAAACATCGATCAATTGGATTTGGAAAACTTTAGTTGTGATTTCTCTGAAATTGATGTGCCAAAAGGCGATATTGATGATGATGCGATGGATGCTCTTGTAAATGAATTCTTTGGTGCTGTAACTGCGTAAGGAGGCAATGAAATGGAAACGGAACAGTTGGCAGAAAAGCAAACTTACTTGGTTGTACCATACGAGGAACGTAATCATGCTGTTAAGGCGGCAGGTAAATTACCTGATGGCCAAAATGCACTTAAATTTGATGATGAAAACAAGCTTTGGTACGCGAAACCAGGGACTGACCTTAACAAAGTAAATAAGTGGATACCTGATCCAAATCGGGCGCGTTCAACCACTTCTGAAACCGATCCGGTTGTGGAGTTTTCCGAAACGCTAAAAGAAGCCGGGTTGGTTCTTAAAGGGCTTCCAGAAATGGACGGCAAGCGCCATCGAGTATCTACGTTAGACGACAAGAAAGGCCAGCAAACTGGGGTTTATGTTGGTTATTTAGATGGCGTTCCTGCGGGTTGGTATCAAGACCACCGTAAACATGATGATCCGGTAAAGTGGAAAGCCACTGGCCAGAAGCTAGACAAGACAGCTCAAGATCACTTGAAAGCTATAGCGGTGCAAAACTCTATTGAACGTGAAGCTAACCAGAATAGGAAGTATGAACATAACGCGCATCGAGCTGAACAGGCTTATAACTTAATGCCTGATGCCACACCAGAACAAGGTTATTTGGCTGCGAAAGGGGTTAAACCTTTCCCTGGTGCAAAAATGGATAAGCAAGGGCGTTTAGTTTTACCGTTACGAAATGAAAATGGTGATGTTAGAACGTTACAGCGTATCAGTGAATCCGGTTTTAAATCTTTGAAAAAGAACGGCCAGAAGACCGGGAATTATCACGTTGTTGGTGAACAAGAACTAAAAAATGGCGAGCCTATTTTATACGCCGAAGGTTATTCAACGTCAGCCAGTATTTCAGAAGCTACCAATCGCCCGGTTGTTATGACCGTTGATGCTGGCAACCTGCCAACGGTGGCTGCAAAGCTCAAAGAGAAATACCCTGATAGCCCTCATATCATGCTTGGTGATGATGATAGGACTAGAGAGGTTAACAAAGGTCAGAAAAAAGCGCAGCAAGCCGCAGAGTTAACCGGGGGGCTTTATCGTGTCCCGGCTTTCAACTACCAGGAACAAAAAGACGGTTTAACGGACTTCAACGATTTACATCAATCAAGAGGCTTAGAGCCTGTTAGAGAACAAGTCGAAGAAATCATAAGCCAAGCAACACGCTCTGAAACAAGGAGTAAAACTAATATGAGTGCTGAACCTACCGATAAACAAGAAGCTGAACCAGTCGTAACCAAGAATTTTGAGCAATATGTTAGCTCTGGTTTAGGTTCACAATCTCAATCTGATTTGCCCGTAGCTGAACAAGAAACCAAGCCAGAACCAAAACCAGAAACCAGTAAAGCCGAATTAGAACCAGGTAATAAAGAACCTAGTTCTAAGCTTGATTCTGATGTTGTTGAACATGGGGAAGATAACTCTGTTGAGCCATACATCGAGCAGAAAAAAGAGAGTGAGGCTGACCTAAACGCACAGCGATGGTTAAAGAGTCGTGAGCCTTTAGAAGACATTATGGCGCAAGATGATGTTAGAGATAAAAAACGCCAGCAACAACTTGACCAAACCGCGAATTTAGAACCTAGCCCTCGTCCAGTTCAAAGCAAAGAGGCAGATCCATTTGCTGATTTGGACAGTGGTTTTAAACCTGTTGTTCCTGAAAAAATATCAAAGTCTTATGTTGAGGTTGACGGAAAATATTATTTTGCGGGTCGTCCTGATTCTCTTGCTTTTGTCGATAAGGGCGCAAGGCTGCAAACCAAACTAAGCAGTTCTAATGTGGCCAGTTCAATGGTTGATATTGCAGAGGCTAGGGGTTGGACTGAGTTACAAGTTAAAGGAACGGAAGACTTTAGGCGTGAGGCTTGGCTTGAGGCGTCTTCTCGTGGGCTTGGTGTAAGAGGTTACAAACCAAAAGAGGAAGACTTGGCCAGGTTGAAAAAACTTGCTTCTGAACGTCAACCAAACGAAATCGAAGCGAGAGAACAAGCTGATCAGCCTCGTGTTTCACCAGGTGAAAAAGAAGGTGTGAAATCTACGGCAAATAAACCTGATACCGCAGCACCAAAGCAAGCTGAATCTTCGAATGAGGGTAATAAAAACGTTCAAGATAAAGAAGACATTAACCGTTTGGCTGGGAAGCTTGTTGAACATGGTAAAGCACCTTATGAGCACAATCCTGATAATCGACAAAGTTACTATGTAACTTTAGAAAACACTGATGGCCAAAAAACTACAACTTGGGGTATTGACCTAGAACGGGCTGTTAAGGACGGCGATTTTCAACCAGGTGATCAAGTGGAACTTGAAAATAAAGGTAGAAAGCCTGTTACCGTTTCAAAAGACATTAAGGACGATAAAGGAAATGTTGTTGATACCCAAGAAATCAATACGCACCGCAACGAATGGGAAGTCAAAGCTCAAGCTATCCGTGATAAGACTCGTGATGCACGTGATGTTGTCAAAGAACATCCTGATTTAGTCAATGAAGTAGCGGCAGTAAAAGTCGCTGAAAAGTTTAGCCAAAAGTTTGATAACGAAGAAGACCGAAACCGATTCTTGGAAAAGGTCAGATCACAAGTGGCTAGTAATGTTTCATCTGGTCAGAAATCGCCGGAGATAAAGCTGCGTGAAGAAAGACAGTTAGAACGTAGTAACCAAGATGAGGAAAGGTAGTAAACGAAATGAAAACAAAAAAGAACCGGCTTTCGGTTCTTTTTTTGTTTGATATAACCTCTAGTTCTCTATTCGCATGATAATGTCAGACATAGGCGTTGCTTTATCGGTACTAAGCAACCTACAAGCAAGATCTATCCAGGCTGAACGCTGGTACTCTTCTATTGGAAACCCTACCGAAAGGAGTCGTGGTGTCGGTGGACAACAAAGATCGAAACTCTGACGATAAAGTTCGCCACTTTTACATTAAAGATTGAAACTTTATAAGGAGCAGTGCTTACAGGATAAGCACTGCTCCTTATAGGGGTCTAGGTCTTACTTTCACGAGAAAGTAATCGATCAATTTGTGCTTGTTACACGATGGGTGTTTAATACGAAAAATTCAAATTAATAGCCAGTAAGGGTTCTCTATGGCAACGATCAAGGATGTTGCAAAAGAAGCCGGCGTGTCCGTGGCAACGGTCTCCCGCGTGATCAATAAATCCCCCAAAGCGAGTCAAGCCTCTATTGATTCGGTCACTAAAGCAATGAGTAAACTGGGCTATCGTCCTAATGCGGCGGCACGCGCGCTAGTGAGCCAAAGCACCAACACCATGGGCGTGCTAGTTGGGGATGTCTCCGACCCCTTTTTTGGCACAATGATCAAGTCGGTAGACTGCGTTGCGCATAAGAATGGTAAACACCTTTTAATTGGGAATGGCTACCACAGTGCAGAAGATGAGCGTCGCGCGCTTGAATTACTGATCAACAGCCGCTGTGATGCGATGGTGATTCACGCCAAAGCATTGTCAGATGAAGAGTTAATCGGCTACGCCAATGAAGTAAAGGGAATGGTGCTGATAAACCGCCATATTCCGCAATTGGCCGGACGTTGTGTGTCACTCGATAACGAGAAAGGCGCTCTGATCGCGACCGAGTATTTGATGCGCAATGGCCACAAAAAAATTGCGCACATTGCCTCTTCTCATGACATTGAAGATACGCATCAACGTTTACAAGGTTATCACGCGGCACTGAATGCACACGGTATTGAACTACCCAAAAGCTATATTGAGTACGGTGAGCCAAACAGTGATGGTGGTGAAGTGGCAATGACTCACCTTCTCACCAAATCGTTAGACTTTACCGGCGTGTTTGCCTACAACGATTACATGGCGGCCGGTGCGCTTGCTGTGTTAGAAGAAAACGGCATCCGAGTACCTGAAGACATCGCATTAGTTGGGTTCGATGACGGCTTAATTGCCCGATTTGTCCATCCCGGTTTGACTACGATTCGTTACCCGATCGAAATGATGGCAGAGCGCGCTGCAAAATTAGCGTTGGCACTGGCGCACGATGAAAAGATTGAGGAAGAAACCGCGATCTTTAGCCCGACACTGGTGCGTAGGTACTCAGTGTAGCCGACACGATTCAATTTGAAATATTCGCCACAACGTGTAGCGGTGCGCGTTCGTGGCCGAACAAGCGGTGAATTTGCGCTAAATACAATTCTGCAGTGGCAATCGCATCATTGAGTGCATTATGCGCTTGATAACCTGGCAACCCATGCTCGGTCCTGACTGAGCTCAAACGCCAATCGCGGCGCACTTGCCTTAACTGCTCACGATACTGCTCAATTTTTAATGTGTCGAGCCAGACCAATGGTAACTCGGCTTGGCCGTAGTTGGTGGTCAAATATTGCTGCAAAAAACGTTTTTCCATCACGCAGCCATGCGCTACTACAACTTTCCCTTTCATTACCCCAAACAGCTGCGAAAAGGCTTGTTCCTCACTAATGCCTAAATGGAGCAAGGTTTCAGGTCTTAGGTGGTGGATTCTTGCCGAGTCATGCTCTTGCAAAACCGGTTGATCCAACACAATATGGCGCGCACTGGTTAAACGAATTTGGCTATTGCGGATTTCAACCCACCCGATGCTCAACACTTTGTCTTTTTCAGCATCAAATCCACTCGTCTCAAAGTCCAACACAAGCGTATCGAGTGATTTTAAATCTGCGGACTTACTCGGCAGTGGCGTCTCTAGTAACGCCTTAAGCGAGATAGGGAATTTCGCTAAATCCATACTGTCGGCATGCATTGGTTTGCTTGAGTTCATATTAGGCCTTAGGAACCAAATTTCATTTTTAGCGCGTCTTGATAGCCGCCAATAATTCGAAATGCATCTTTCAAGTGTTGGCGTTCAAAGCTGCCAAATCGTTCAGGATAAATCGAGTTACTCACCCCTTTCCCCTCTCGAATACCATTGAGGTGATGAGCATAACGCAATTGAGTGACATAACGATAGGTACCGATCAAATCTTGATAAGAGCTTTCATTGATAAGCCCTTGTTCATAGGCAAACTCAATTCGCTCTTCGGTCGAACGCATCTCTCCGCCTTTGCTGAGGGCGTAAATTCGTGCTATATCCACCAACAAGCCTATTGCCGCTTTTTTAATGTTCAGCGTTTTGCCATCACTGGCGTCTCTTTGCAGTACTAAGTTGTTGAAAATGCCGAGCGGTGGGCGCTCTTTGAGTAAGTTTCTCACCAGAGCCGACATCAAACGTGGATTGTGTGTCACACACTCATGCCGATGTTGATCGAGCTGTTCGAACAGGCTTTCATCCCCTGCAATTAAGCGGATCTCTAAAAACACATTCAGGTTGAGTAGCATGTCATATTCGGGGTTGTTCGCCCATTTTCGGTAGTACTGCTGCCATATATAAAGAGGTTGATTCCATTTCGAGGTTGCAGCCATAAAACGCCCATTGCATAAGGAGTACCCACACGCGGCCAACCCTTTGCATACAAACATCGCCAAGTGCTGAAAATAGATCCTGTCTGTTTCAGTCGCGCCATCCTCAAGTACTAATGCATTATCTTGATCCGACCCCAAATGCACCTCTGCTCGTGCGTGCGATCCTGCGACTATCCACGCATAGCGACATGGCGGCTTGCCAACCACTTGTTCGGCCATTTTCAGTAGTTGTGAGGTAAACGCATCATAAATCATCGTCAGGACTTGCCCAATCATCTGCGCCGGCATGTGCGCTTCGACCATCGCTTCGAATACGGATTCGCGCAAAGGGATGAGTTTGCTCAGTGCGTCTAAGGCGTCGCAGTTGCGAATTTTTTCAATCAAATAAATGGCCTGCACACCATGTTCTTGCACCAACTGTTTGGGCGTGACTAAACCAACAACTTGATGATCGCTGTCGACGATCGGCACGTGTTGAATGTTGTGCTTCATCATCAGATTAACGGCGGCAAGCACCAGTTCATCTTGCCCTAGCGTATACGGATCTGGCGTCATCACATCACGGATTGGGCCACGAACATCCATCGCATCCGCTACTACGCGATTGCTGAGGTTACGCTGACTGACAATACCCACCAGTGTCCCCTCATCCAGTACCAGAGCACAGGTACTGCCCTGATGGTCTCGCATCTGTTGTGCAACGCGCTGAATCGATGTACTCGGTGCGACCATCACCACATCGCAGTGCGCTACCTCCTGCACTGACTTAAAATAAACGCCCTTTACAGCTTCCATTAATTCATTATCGACCCGAGATTGAAGGCGATGATTGGCGTTAGTCGCGAATTGATTGGCAATGGATGCAAAGTTTGCAAGCTTGGCGAGCAACAACTCGTAGTTAAATTTATAAACTAAGCAGCTTTCAACCGTTTCGATACGATAGTTGTCTTGCACAAGGTTAAAACCAAACAGATCATTTTTACCGAGCCTCGCTCTTAGGCTCCCATTAGGAAAGCGCTGCTCAATCACACCAGATCGCAGAATATACAGGCTACGCTCAGACGCATCATTGAGCGCAATATGTTGCTGCTGCCCCCAGAACAAGATGTCCGCATCGCTTGCGATACGGTCGAGCACTTCATCCGGAAGCTGAGAAAATGGCGCAATCGTTTTGAGAAAGGCAACGACATTGGGTAGTAAAGTAGAATCCATCAACACTCCATCCCGCTAACACATAAAATTCATAGGCCAAAAACGAAAAAAGCTCCGCCAATAATGAGCGGAGCTTCGTTAACGGTCTACTTACCAGAATAGCGCATAAAGAACCGTTAGTATGATCTGATGCCATATGACGCGATATTAAAGCTGCGGTCCGTGGCGAACATGGATGCGGTCACGCTGATGCCTTTTGGATCGTCATCGTTTGCTGAGGTGCTCAAGCTAGTGAACGCAATCACAACAATCGTGAACAGCAGCGTGTAGAGCATCTGGTTCATGAAAGGCATGGAAAGTGGCATGAATTTCAAGAACAGTGCAAATGGGATAGAAGCAACAACACCAATGATGGCACCTTTACTGGTGGTTTTCTTCCAGAACAGACCCAGTAGGAATACCGCAAGAATACCTGGGCTAACCAGACCGGTGTATTCCTGAATGTATTGGAATGCTTGACCGATACCACCTAGCATTGGCGCGATGAAACATGCGATAACAAGAGCAACAACCGCTGCGGTACGACCAACGTTAACCAGTTTGTGGTCACCAGATTCTGGGGCAATGTACTCTTTGTAAATATCCATCGTGAAGATAGTTGCAGTCGAGTTAAGCATAGACGCCAGTGACGACACGATAGCCGCTGCTAGTGCAGCAAATACCACACCTTTCACACCAACAGGTAGGAACTGAGTCAACCATGGGTATGCTTTGTCAGCATGCGCTGCGCTTGGTAGGTTTGATGCACCAACTTCACCAAGACCTGCCATTAATTGTGCGTCTGACGTGATCACGTAAGCCGCAATACCAGGAATAACCACAAGGAACGGTACAATAAGTTTTAAGAATGCAGCAAATACGATACCTTTTTGCGCTTCTGCTACCGACTTCGCTGCCAACGTTCTTTGAATGATGTATTGGTTGAAACCCCAGTAGTACAAGTTCGCAACCCAAAGACCACCAATCAGTACCGCGATGCCAGGTAGGTTCATGTATTGCGGGTTGCTTTGGTCAAGGATCATCTCAAAGTGACCTGGTGCCGCTTCAGCCATTTTTGACATGCCTGCCAACCAACCATCCGCACCACCAATGTAGCTCACCGCCATGAAGGTCGTCATGAAGCCACCAAGGATAAGGAAGAACACTTGGATAACATCGGTCCAAACCACAGCCGACAAACCACCGTAAACCGAGTAAACCAAAGCAAACAGTGCCAGACCCACAATAGAGTACATCAACGGAATACCAAGAATGGTTTCGAGTGCCAAACCACCGAGGTAAAGAACGGAAGTAAGGTTGACGAAGATATAAAGTGAGATCCAGAAAATCGCTAAAATCGTCTTAAGCTGCTTATTGAAACGCTTTTCTACAAACTCAGGAATGGTGTAGATCCCTTTTTCAATAAAGATAGGTAAAAAGTATTTACCCACGATAATCAAAGTGATGGCAGCCATCCACTCGTAGGACGCAATCGCCAAACCGATAGAATAACCAGAACCCGACATGCCGATAAACTGCTCAGCAGAGATGTTGGCAGCGATCAATGACGCACCGACCGCCCACCAAGGAAGAGATTTACCCGCCAAAAAGTAATCTTCTGTGCTTTTTTGAGCGCCTTTCTTATCGCGGGAAACCCAAAGTCCCACCCCAATAATAATCGCGACATAAATGGCGAAAACCATTATGTCAATCGTGTTTAGACCATGCTCTATATTAGACATTTGTTTCATCCTATAGTTGTTTCACGCCAAAAAGTGTAAACGTTACCACTCAAGAAAAATCCAATATGTATCACATGTATGTATAAATCTTACACGTTGAATCAAAATGGAGGCGCAAATCACATTTTCAGTAAAATTTATTATGTGTTGAGAGATATCTTAAATAACGTTTGATGTAACGTAGATAGTTATATTATTCCCGAATTCAACAGCGAAGTGCGACACTCGCCAATATCAAGCAGCCAATGCCATTTCTTTAAAGGTAATCTCAACATTGAAAACGAAGTAAAGTTGAAGCGAGCTAATACTATATTAAAACCAATAAAAACCACCTATAAAAATAGGTGGTACAGAGCTAATGACAGTGTTTTTTCTATTAGTTTTTTAGCTTCTTTGATAATCGTTTACACTATAATTAAAATCGGTATCGAAAGTTTATATACTTATAACACTTGAACCTCTTAAAATTCGAACTCATAAACCGTTCTATGTTGATAGCAATCTTCAAAGCTCAACACCCCGTTGTTGAGTCCCCATTCTGGCTTATTCGGCCCGTCGGGAAAATATTGCGCTTCTAATGCGAGTCCATCATGATTTTGATAAACCTTGCTTGCGCCCGGCGTTCCGAGTAAAAAATTACCGGAGTAGAATTGAATCGCCGGCTTGGTGGTACGTACTTTCATGCGCACATCGTCGTTGGGCGCAAACAGCACAGCGGCCACCTCTTTGCCATCCGACAATGGTGGATTAAGCACAAACGAGTGATCATACCCAGCCGCGATTTTTTGGTCGCCATCACTGAGAAATTCATCCGCGATGCGTTTGGGCTGACGAAAATCAAAACTGGTGCCAGCAACCGGTTTGAGCTCCCCTGTGGGGATCAAACCGGCATCCGTAGGCAAATAATGCTCAGCATTCATCTGCAAGCGGTGCTCAAGCCCCGTGTTTTCACTCGCCTCACCCGCCAAGTTGAAATAAGCATGATTGGTTAAGTTGAGTGGACAAGACTGATCGCTTGTTGCGTGTTCATCAATCATCACTTCGTTATCATCGCTCAGCGTGTAACGCACCTTGACATCCACATTGCCCGGATACCCTTGGTCACCATCCGGCGAATGCAGGGCAAATTCGACCATATTGGGCTCACGCTGAACAATACGCCAACGACGCTTATCAAAGCCGTCAACGCCACCGTGGAGTGCATTGTCACCGTTGTTGACCGCCAGTTGATAACGCTGACCGTCCACTTCAAACTGCCCCTTGGCAAGGCGGTTGGCAAAGCGACCAACCATCGCCCCAAAGTAGGTACCTTGCTGCCTATGCTCGTGCATATTAGGCGAGCGCAGCAGCACTTCGCGTGGCGCACTATTTAGCGGAAGGGTGCAGCTCAACCACGTGGCCCCCATGTCCATTAAGGTGACGGTCATGCCATTTGCGTTAGTTAAATGCACCAACTCAGCGGCTTGACCATCAAACGACGGCGTGCTCGCCATCGTTTGTTGCAGTTGGGTAAAATCGCGGTTCATGACGACTCCTTACAGCACCTCAACCAGGCCCGCGCCCGGTTTCGCTTGGCATACGTAAATGGACTCTTTCAGCCCTGTCGCCGCCTCGTAGTTGGCCTCGACCGTGGCTTTCACTTTCTCAACCAGTGCCGGTGGCACCAGTGCCACCACACAACCACCAAAACCGCCGCCCGTCATGCGCACACCGCCTTGGTCGCCAATCACGCCTTTGACCATCTCAACTAAGGTGTCGATCTCTTTCACGGTGATTTCAAAATCATCACGCATTGAGGCGTGGGACTGTGCCATCAGCTCCCCCATGCGTTTCATGTCGTGCGCACGCAGCGCCTCAGCCGCCTCAAGTGTACGATCGTTTTCGCTGATCACGTGGTGCGCGCGTTTTGCCACCATTTCATCCAGTTCAGCGGCTTTATGATTAAACTGCTCAATCGTCACATCGCGCAGGGCTTTAACAGCAAAAATGCGCGCCGCTTCTTCACACTGTTGACGACGGGTGTTGTACTCGCTATCAACCAAGCCGCGTTTTTTGTTTGAGTTGATGATCACCACCGCCATGTCTTCTGGCATCGACACCGCTTGCGTTTCTAGCGTGCGGCAATCTAACAACATGGCGTGGTTTTCGCGTCCTTCAGCGGAGATCATTTGGTCCATGATGCCGCAGTTGCAACCGACGAATTCGTTTTCCGCTTGCTGACCGTTCAACGCGATTTCAGCTTGGCTGATCCCAAGGTTGAACAATACTTTGAAGGTTTGCCCAATCACCACTTCAAGCGCCGCTGAAGAACTCAGTCCCGCCCCTTGCGGCACATTACCAGTAACCGCAATGTCAGCACCGGTGAATGAGTAACCACGCGCCAACAGAAATTTCACCACACCGCGAATGTAGTTGGCCCACATTTTGTCTTGTTGGAAAGTGATCGCTTTGCTGATATCAAATTCGTCCAGCGCATTGTCGTAATCGACCGAGACCACGCGCACAAGGTTATCGTCTCGTTTTTTCGCGGCAACCACGGTTTGGTAGTTAATGGCACATGGTAAGACAAAACCGTCGTTGTAATCGGTGTGCTCACCAATCAGGTTAACGCGACCCGGTGCTTGAATGATATGACTGGGTGCATAGCCCAATACTTGCTCGAATGATGCTTTCACATTTTGGATTAATTCAGACATTTTCTATTCCTAAAACTATTTGCGGTAACTCTTGGGATCACAAACTGGCGCGGCAATACGTATTTTTAAAATCGGATATTTTCTTAACCCCCAACTCGTTGGGGGTGCCGCTTCAAATACCACGGGCTTATTGTTCTTTGTAATGCACGTCACTTAGATCACGCAGGCGCTGCGCCGCTTGCTCAGCGGTGAGATCGCGTTGGCTTTCTGCCAACATTTCGTAACCAACCATGAACTTACGTACCGTGGCGCTGCGCAGTAGTGGCGGGTAGAACAAGGCGTGCAATTGCCAATGGTCGATGTCCGTTCCCGCATCAAAGAACGGGGCGTAATGCCAACCCATGGAGTAAGGGAAAGAACATTGGAATAAGTTGTCGTAACGGCTCGTCAATTTTTTGATCGCCACGGCAAGATCGTCACGTTGCTCATCGCTCAGTTCGCTCATGCGGCGAATGTGCGTTTTTGGCAATAGCATGGTTTCAAATGGCCACGCCGCCCAGTAAGGCACCACCGCTAGCCAGTGCTCGGTTTCGACAACGGTGCGCGCACCATCCTTGAGTTCCGCTTCTGCGTAGTCCACCAGCAAATTACGGCCATGCTCTTGGTAGTAGGCTTTAAGGTGTTGTTCTTTGCGTTCTATCTCGTTAGGTAAGAAGCTGTTGGCCCAAATTTGGCCATGTGGATGCGGCTGAGAGCAGCCCATTGCCTCGCCTTTGTTCTCGAACGCTTGCACCCAAACATACTCTTTACCGAGCTCTTCGATTTGTTCGTTCCATGTATCGATCACACCACGGATTTTATCCACTGGCAGCTCGGGCAATGTTTTGCTGTGATCAGGCGAGAAACAAATCACTCGGCTTAAACCGCGCACACCTTGCGTTTTAAACAGTGGGTTATCGGACTCTGGCGCATCTGGCGAGTCCACCATCAACGCGGCAAAGTCGTTATTGAATACGTACGTTCCTTGGTAATCGGGGTTAACGTCACCTGAAATGCGTTCGTTGCTTGGGCACAAAAAGCACTTCTTATCGTAGCTTGGCAGCGCATCAACCGCCGGTTTTTCATCGGCACCACTCCAAGGACGTTTAGCACGGTGTGGCGAGACCAAAATCCACTGCCCGGTGAGTGGGTTATAGCGGCGATGTGGGTGATCCACTGGGTTAAATTCTAGGTTAGACATCTTCTTACTCAACTTTATATTCTTGTGTTCCGACGCCCCGCGCCGGATGAAAATTAGCGGCGGCTCGCGTTAGTAGCCTTGCGGGTTATTCCATTGCCATTTCCAAGTATCTGCGGTCATTTCCGCGACACTGCGTGTTGCTTTCCAGCCCAACTCTCGCTCGGCTTTGTCGGTACTCGCCCAACACTCGGCAATATCACCCGGACGACGCGGGCAGAACTCATAAGGGACAGGTTTGGCGCAGGCATCCGCGAACGCATTGACCATTTCAAGCACGCTCGACCCTTTCCCCGTACCGAGGTTATAAATGTGCAAACCGGCTTTTTCGCCCACCGCTTTCAGTGCGGCAATGTGGCCATCGGCTAAGTCCATCACGTGGATGTAGTCACGCATACCAGTGCCATCAGGCGTCGAATAATCGTTACCAAATACCGACAATTTCTCGCGGCGACCGACCGCAACTTGAGCAATAAACGGCATCAGGTTATTCGGGATACCTTGTGGATCTTCACCCATGGTGCCGGATGGATGTGCGCCAACTGGGTTGAAGTAACGCAACAAAGTGATGCTCCAGTCGTTCTCAGCATTGAACAGATCAGCTAAGCATTCTTCCACCATGTATTTGCTGCGACCGTAAGGGTTGGTGGTCGCACCTGTTGGTGAGTCTTCCGTAATCGGTACAGTTTCAGGATCTCCATATACGGTTGCCGAAGAGCTAAAGACGATACTCTTCACGCCCGCCTTACGCATGCTGCGCGCCAGAACCAAAGATCCATTCACATTGTTGTCGTAGTATTCCAGTGGTTTAGCCACTGATTCGCCCACCGCCTTAAGTCCGGCAAAGTGGAGCACCGCGTGAATATCGTGCTCAGCAAACACCGAATCTAAAAAGGCTTCATCACGAATATCGCCTTGATAAAATGCCGGCTGTCTACCGGTCAGCGCTTCAATACGATTGAGTACTTCTTGTTTGGCATTATACAAGTTGTCGACGATGACAGGCTCAATGCCCGCCTCGATCATCTGCACGCAGGTGTGACTACCGATGTAACCCATACCACCTGTAACCAGAACTTTCACCATTGCTTCTCCACTGTTACTGCTTCCTGCTCGGTACCGGACCTTATTATGCTCACTGAGCCAGCGTTATTCACACCAAGTCGATACGCCCAATTCTTCGCTGATTAAAATTCTATCAACCAACACGGATTCAGATCCGTGATCAAACTCAAGTTAGTGTAAACGTTAACACCAAATAAAAGGAAACATTGTATGTTTTTGTAGAAAAAAACGGGCAAAGCCTGGTTAATTCACTAAAATTTAACAGCATTCATACGTAAATGACAAAATATAACTACATAGCATCCAAAAGTCGCCACGAACAGTGTAACCGTTACCACCTAACTAACTGTCTGAAACTGCCAAGTGTCGTTTGAAGCAACTACGGGGTGTGAAGCCCAACGGTACGGTTTCGTACGTTAAGCATTAAATCAAACAGTTAGAACGGTATGACGCTTAGGTAGACCCTACGATCACTGGTAAAAACCACCCCAAAATCAGGATATGACATAACCTATGTGTCACTACTGGCTGTGTCATGACTTAAATGACATGCTTGTTTTTTGTTAGCGTATGGAATGGACTTCCTCCCTATCACTCAGCCGTTAGTTCTGAGATGATAAATTCACCATTTCATACGGAG